>NZ_JAFEPJ010000044.1:0-39212 GCF_016893255.1 Staphylococcus sp. GDB20D11A | reverse complement strand
CTATAGTTTCTGTCTTTTCTTTGTATATGATGTTTCCTGTTGATTTATCTAGCATGAAATCGTATCTATTCGGTGCCTCCACTACTTTTAAATATGACTCATGGGGTATAGTGACTTGATAAAGCTGATTTGCAACTTCAAGTTCTATTTTTCCATCTTCAAAGCTTGTGATTTCACATTTGTTTAATTGTGTTTCCATTGGCTCTGTATGTTCGATTTTAGCTATTTGAAAACGTTGATTAATATAGTTAAAGTTTTCTTTGTTTTGGTTTGATTTTTGATAAATGATATCTTCGTATTTTGAAAATGCGTAATCTTTTGTTTCAATATCTTCTACATTTTTCATTTGATTTTCTACTTCTCGTAAACCTTTAGTAGCCTTATCTAACTCATAAAAAGGCGAAATAACATTTGCTACACTCTCTTCAATCACTGCTTTGATGTTAGGATTTAGGTTTTCTTTTAAATGTTGTAAATCATTTCGTTCTCTTTCTGTCAGAGCTTCAACATTGAATAGCGGTTTATCCGAAAAAAATTCTTTCAATAAGTATGTTTGATAAATTTTACCCTGTTCATTTTGATTCATCATTTATAGCCTCCTTTATTTTTAGCGCTCTATCTGATTGTCAGAAGTATAAATATCAATCACTTTTTTGTTTTGCGCATGTTTAATAGACTGCGAGTCTTTCTCAATAGCTTTATCTACTTTAGATTTACAACTTGGATCTTGGGGTACAATATATGTTTTGACGTACTCATAAAAGGTTGGTTGTTCTAACATCGTTTGTTGAGGTGCATAGCTAAATGGTATACCTTGTATAATGTTTGTTTTGTTATTTTCTTGATGCGCTAACGTAGGTGTAAATTGACTATACATTTCTTTAGAAAAATAATTAGCGTCTTGTATGGTATATAGCTGATCGTTTCTAAGAAATGTATTGTTTTTGGTTCTATTTGGTTTGACCATAACTTCATTTGGACGTTTATTAACTTCTAAATAAATATCATTAGCGTCTTTATTGTTAATCGCTTTTATCATGTCACTAGATACTTTTTGAACATTTTTCATCAACATCATTTTATCTTCGCCAGACAAATTTTTTGCATATCCATAAATATACTGTATTGAATCATCTATATTATCTAATCCCATATAACTACCTACAATTAGCGCTGTCATTTCAGCTTGAAACTCTTCTTCTTTCATTCCCAAAGTTGTTGGTGTTTCAATTATTCTATCCTTTCCATGTAAAAGCGCATGACTTAATTCATGTATCATCGTTCTTGTGTTTTCTGCTTGTTCATTATCTTTATTTAAAACGATGTTTTTATCTCCAGTTGACGTTTCTGTATAGTATCCTCTTGCGCCTTGTATGCTATCCTCGCTTTCTTTTACGTCTATATTGTAAGCTTCAGCAATAGCGTTCAGGCTCTGCATTTTCTTATCATAGTCAGTTACTTCACCACGCAATTGTTGAATCATTTGAGGGTATTTATCCTCAGGCATGTCTGTTTGTCGAATATCAAATACATTGCCTTTTACAAAAACCAGTTGCTTATTTATTTTAATTTCGCCTTTCTTCATAAGTGCTTTCTCTTCTTTTGTTGCTTCCTTTATTGGCAAAACAGATTTTTTATTATCTATATCTCTTACAAAGGTTTTCCTTTCAGACGGTACAAGTATCTTTATAGCTTTTTCCCCCTTTTGTACTTGTGCGCCTAATGATTGCCACTTTTTATAAGGTGCTATTGCTTTTGCGCCTTTATATTGATTAGCAATCAATAATTGGTTTCTAGGGGAATAATTATAGAATTGAGAAAGAAAGCTTATATATTCTTTTACGCTGTCCGGAGAATAAAAAAATTCTTCCAATTTTTTTAAAGCTTGTTCTGAAGTTTCTTCAATAAAACGGTTTAACTCAGTCTTTTTCATTGTTCATCATCTCCAAACATCATATTCCCCAACTGTAAATCACCTTCATCAAAATCAGACATATCGTTCAAAATTATTTTATGAAATTCAGGGCTATATGAAAAATATACTTTGTCTATTTCATCTGTTACTTCCAAACTTTTTAACGTATCTTTAATAACTTGATAAACATCTTCTCTAATAAATAAAGTTAGCTGTTCATTATCTTCTGTTTCTATTTCTGCATAATGCTTTCCTTTAATGCTAAATAACTTGATAATTTCACAGGCTTTTGATGTTATCGGCATATCTTCAATGGCAAAAAAATAATCTTCGATATTGTCTATTTCACTTTGTTGTGTGACGTCATAATCATTGTCAATAATGATAATTCCTTTATCTGGATTTATAATAAAATTAAGCTCATTATCCTTGCTTAGTTTTTGATAACATTGTTCTAATTGTGCATCTGTAAGTCTGAAGTCATATTCAAACTCTTCTGTTTCTACCGTTATAATATTACCAACCAATTTTACAAAAGTTGCTGGTTCGGCATCACTAATTAAAAAATTATTTTCCACGCTTAACCCCTCCTATTTTTATTAGTCATCTTTCTAATTCTTTTTTCTTCTATTTGCTTTTCAACATCTTTTTTCGCACTTTCTAACCAACTTGTAGGTTCGCTATGTGCGCTTCTGTTTTCGTCAAAACCTTCTAAATATGCGGTAGTATTCGCAAATTCAACCAGTGTTTTAATATCCTTTGAATTTTGATTCATGATTAATGTTATTTTCTTCAGATTGCTTATTAACTCTGATGTTTCATCAAATTTTTCTTTCAACATTAGATATTCACTAATAATATATTCAATAGCTTCACCGCTATTTTTAAAGTCGTTTTCTCTTTGGATTTTTGTTAATAAATCCATATGCTTTTCTTCAATTCTTATGCGTTGTTGGATTTTAGACATATCATTTAACTACCTTTCTCTATATGATTGCTTATCAAATTCTTGATAGTATTGCTGTATATTTCTTTCTTTATCATAGTCACTGCGTAAGGCATATTTTGTTCTATATAGTGCTTGATTAAGACACTTTCCTATTTTTAATTTTGTTATAGTTGCATTCGGTTTTGAATGTGTTGATTGTTTCTTTACTTTCATTAAATCTTGATCTAATTCTTTGATGTTCTTTAATATTGTATTGCCCGAACGGGCATATAAATCTTTCATTTTTGTTTTTTCATATGAGCCATAATTAGAATTTTCACCGTAAGTTTCTTTGTATAAAATCGTTTGTCTTTTTAAATCATTTTTAAAAACATCAAAATCTTTACTATGATAATTTTTTATATAGATATCTGTTATTTTGTCTATTTCTGGTCTGATATGTTTCATAATATTATTGTTATAATGCCACTGATTCTTTGGGATATCTTCCAATAACTTATGCACTTTTTTTATTTGTTTTTTCATGGATTTGTCTTTATATTCTTCAGATTCATCACGGATACCTTTAACTATTCTTTCGCGTATAAATTCATTTATTTTTTGACGTTCTCCCTTTATATCAAAAAGCTCATTGGCAAAGGTAGATTTCATATGTTTTAGTGTTGCTGGCTTCCTTTTTCCCCGAGTACGTTTAATTACTTTTTCGACTGCTGCAACATGAACATGTATGTTATCCGTGTTATAGTGAATTGCGCCAGACCAAACTAAATTGTCTTCAAGCCCTTCTTTTTTTTCAAATCTTTTCATCATTTTTCGTGTGGCTTCTTTAATTCTTTGTTCATCTAAGTTATGTGTTTTTGAATCATAGATACCTACACTTTCTAATGCTGAATTGTCAAAACTTATAACATCTTTCCACATCAAACCTTTATTTTTTTGTGCATGGCTAAAATCATCTTTAATTTTATTTATTGCTTTTTTCGACATAAAGTTATCATATTCATTAAACATGTTTTGACTTTTTTCTTCGTCAAACATGTAGTGTGCATAAACATCATATTTAAAATCATCTTTATTATTTTGCGCTTCTCCACGTTTCATATAATTAACATAATTGCTATATTCATAAAATTCATTTGGTTGTTCAAACTGAGATACTGTTACAATCTTTGGCATCATTTCACCTACGCATTAACTTAATATTCTAAATCATTAATGATGTTATAAACTCTGTCTACTTTATCTGCTAACTCTTTTAAAACTTTTGTGTTTTGTGCTTGTTGGTGTGATTGTTCAGCATACAAATTTCTATAACATTCTAGCGGGTCAACCTTTTCTATTATATCTAATAAAAAATCGTTTCTTGATATATTTTTTTGTTTTGCCAATCGGTCAATCCTATCCAATGTTTCTATATTAACGTTCCTAATAAAAATATCTTTTGTGGGCATAATTTTGATAACCTCCTATAAAAAGTAGCTAAAAATCTATAAAACGCCTGTTACCCCGTAAGAGCATAAGGGGAATTTGCTATCATTGAACAATGATAGGTCTGGCAAAGCCAGACATTCCAAGAGTTTTAGGGTATTTCACAGTGATATCATAAAAACACCTATTGTCACAGTTTTGTGACACTATATATTGTGTTTGTCACAGTTTTGTGACACAACATGTAGATTTTGTCTTATTTTTGTGACACTTGTTTTTCAGCTTATTTTGTTTGTTGCTCTATATTTTTTATTCAACAAATCGATTTTTTCTTGTAGCTTTTTCTCAGCTTCTTCTACATTATTTATTTCATTTTCTTTCTCTTTTATTTCAGATTTTTTGGCTTCTATTTGATTGTTTGTTTCTTCTTTTTCATCTGAAATTTGATATGTTTTTTTAGCATCTAATAAATTAATATCTGTGTTCAATTCTTCTATTTTTTTCTTTAAATTCTCCTTTTCTTTTCCCTTAGTTTTTAAATTTTGTTTATTAATCTCAATATCATCTTTGATAAAAGATAACTGATAATCTTCTTTTGTTGGCAATGCTTTTTTCTGTTCTATTGATACATTTTTTTCATTACCAAATACTTTTAATATCTCCTCTTCATTATCAGAATCTTTATCCTTATTTAATATTTTGACTACTAAAACTTCAAAATTAGGTTTGATATCATATACTCTAATTGCTTGTTTGTTATCCATTTGGTTTATAATTTTATACTTACTTTCACTATCGGGCGTCGCGTTAGGTATTATTTTATATTGAACATTTTGAACAACATCTTTTCCTAATTCTTGTTTATATTCAATAACAAAATCCATTGTTTTTTTCTCTTTGTTCCATGTCCATTGATTAATTCTCACGCTTCCAGAAGTAGATGTATTTTGCCATTTTTTTATAGGCGTATGCACATTAGTTACTGGGTCTTCTGTAAAAAAACGACTACCTAAGATAAGTATAAATGAACCTACAACAAAGACAGTTAGCATATAGAATAGCCAACTGCCTTTGTTTCTTATAGAAGTTTTACCAGGTATAAAAGTTCTGAATAACTCTTTCAAAATACCACCTCTTTATTTATTTTCTTCTATTTTTTCTTCATCAAATTGTTTAAATTTGCTTACTTTCCAAATGTTATTACCTTCTTGTTTAAGCGTTAATTCCGAAGCAATTTTTCTTTTGTCTATACCGTCCGAACTTCCTTTTATAGCTTGAGTTAATGTCAAATACATATGATATTCTTTCTTTTCAGGAGAATATCTTTCATTATAAATTTTAACATCTTGTATATCTGTTTCGTATTTAATAGGGGAGCGTCTTGTTTCTCCAAAGTACTGATCAGCAAGTGATTTATCCATTAATTCTTTTGCTTTTTCATACCTTTTTTTATCATCTGTTTTAGTACTTGTCACATATAATACCTTCACAAATTCTTCTGCTTTCCCCCTAAGTTCTTCTTCTTCCTTAACAACGTTTTTATTATCCAGTCTCTCGATTAACTTTTGTTTTTCTTCATTATCTTTTTGTAAATTCTTAATAGTTTTGTTTTGAGTTTCTACAGTTTTATTCAATTCATTTTGACTTTGAAAAACAAAATAAACTATAAGTCCTATTAAGGATAACAATATAATTACAGAGCCAAACAGTTTGTTTTTTATATTCACATGCTTTCTATTTTTCGACATTTTTTCACCTCTAATATTCTAATATATAAATGTTTCATCACCGTCTAATTTGAAGGTTCTTTCTCCATAAGTAAAAGGAATAATGTTATATTCACTTACTCTTATTTCTCCGTTTTTCTTAACCTCTTCAACAAAAGCGATGTGTCCATATGGCGTTGAACCAAATGCTTTTGAATTGTATGGCCAAGATATCATAGCACCCACTTTAGGGGTTTTTCCTGTTTTATATCCTTGTGCTTTTGCTCTATCTGCCCAATCACCACCATTGCCAAAAGACAACTCCACAGGCAAACCTAATTCTTTTCTACGGTTATAGACATACCATGTACATTGGTGATAAGCATACGTGTTTGGTTCAAATGTTTTCTTTCCGTATTTTGGTAACTTCCCACCATGTTTTTCAATCACTTTCTTTAATTTTTCAATAGATTCTCCAGCTGGTATATCGTTGTCACAACTAACTGTTGCACCGCCTTTTTCTACTTCTCCTAATGATTTCATATTACTTTTTACTGTTGGAACCCAACGTGCATTCATGTTACTAGGATCATTTGCAGCACCCACAGGTGCATATTTAGGCCCTATTTTTTCAGGTGTTGTTAACCCTTTAGAGATGTATAAGTCATATAAATTTCTTGCGCCATCTTCTAATCCTTCTTCTATAGTTTTATAGGTTGAATCTTGAATTGATTTGTTACCCATTACAGATAGTGGGTTATTTTGCCTTGTCGCATTTGCACCTTTTCCCCATCCAGATTCAGAAGCTATAATCGCCATAAAAAGCGAAGGTGATATTTTATTCTTTTTAGCAATTTCAACAATTTTTTCTGACTTGCCTTCTAACGCTCCACCTTTAGCGTTTTTTTCAAACGTTTGTAACCCTCCTTCTTTAAGGTTACCTCCTACAACTTCACACCCTTTTGTCGATGCTGACGCTTGTTCCTGTTTGTTCTTTTCTACTTTAACTGCCGTTACAATTGTTCCAACAATAACTACTGTTAATAAAACAGAAAATAATACAGCACCCAATAATAGCCATACTTTCCATAAAGCAATATTCGCTTTATGCGCAATAAATTTTACGGCTTGTTTAGCTGCTCTTTTTGCTATCGTGCGCTTTTTCAAAGTTACGCACCTCCACCAAACAAGTCATTCTCTTCTTCGCTAATATCAATTTTAAATTTTACATTGTTGACACCCGCAATATTTAAAATAACTTCTCCTGTTCCCAACTGAGGGATTACACCTAACTCAGAATCGCTCAACTCTTGCGAAAATACATTACCTAATTTTTCAACATTTGAAGTGTCTTGTCGCATAATAAACCTATACGTTGTTTGAGAAAATAATGTCTTTACCTTCGCGACATTCTGTTCTTGTGAATCCTCTGGGATAAAGTCTTTGATATCTTGAGAAGCAAATATAAATCCAGCAAAATACTTTCTATCTTCTCTAATAAACTTCTCACATTTTTCAACTACAGGCGCATCTGTTTCACTCGCAGAAATTAGATTATGTGCTTCATCAAAAATCAATCTATACCTTACCGCATCCTCTAATTTTAATTCGCGTCTGTTATAAGCTTGGAATTGAGGAGAACCAAAGTAAACCATTTCATCAAACAACAAGTTCATTACATTAAATAATTGTGCCTTTTTAACCTCATCACCCATAGCATTTAATTGTCTAATAGAAAAGTTAATAATAGAGTACTGCTTAAAGTTTTCAATCGTTGTATGGCCATCAAACATTGCGCCATTAGATGAAATAATATCTTGAAGTGTTAACTCTATTGATTGATATTGCTTCAACCTATCCTCTGAAATATTTGGTCTCACATTTTTAAACGCTTGATCTTCATATACTAATTCGCGTAAGTACTGTAACAACTCTGAAAAAGTAGGGTAGTCTTCAGGATTTAAGTTAGTGATATTAGTTTGCTTATCAGGGTTAGCACTCCATAAGCCAATATCTTTATAAAATTGATCAATAACGATTCTGAAAAGCTGCTTATCTTTGGCTTTGGCATCTGGATTCATCAATCCATAAAATGTACTTAGTTTATGTTTATGCTGATTAAAAGACGTGACTTCATCAATTTCTTGAACGTTTTTACCTAAATCATCAACTTTTTCTCTTACAGCTACTGCGTTTACTTCTAGCGGATTTATCATGCCGTCTGTACCATCTAAAGATATGGTCTTCCCTCCTAGAACATCTACCAAATTTACAAATTCCCCTGTAGAATCAATGGTTCTCATTCTGTGACCTTGTATCGCCTCTTCTAATAATATCTTCTTAAGTGCGTGAGATTTCCCCGCACCTTTAGCGCCTACAAAAACACCATCATACGAGGTACGTCTACTGTCTTTATAGAACAAATCCAGCAGAATATTGCCTCCCGTATCCGATTCTCCAAAATACACGCCGTGTTCATCATTTAGTGATACTGAATGAAACGGCACACCTATTGCTATTGTTTGTGACGGTATATCTTTTTTTATTCTTGGTAGTATAGATTCTTGTTGTGTTAAGCTCATCGTAAGTGCCTGACTTTCAAATTTTTGTTCATTAAGATAAACAGTGCCTTTAAAGTCCATGGCATTGAGAAAAACAAAAATTTCATTTAGTTTTTCGTCGACTTCGTCTTTTGTCCTTCCACTCACATATAGCCTTATGACCACTTCTTTTATCGACTCTCCACCATTTCGAACGTTTCTTAATAATGTATTTAGTTCTTGATACGATTCTTCAGCTTCAGTTCTTGAAACAACATCTCTATCATTATGCATACGATCCAAATATTCTGTCATACCTGTTTTTAAATTGTTCTTGATTTCTTCTTTTGTTTTTGTCCTCATGTCCATTGAAATAATGGTATTATCCATAGTCATGATTTGTCCTAGCCAAAAATCTTCTACATCAGTTGGCGTCTCATATATAGTTATACAAGTTTCATATCCTGTGCCTTTTCTTACATAGAAGTCATTTTTAAAATTAACGCCTCCCCTTGGTTGTATCTGAGAGAGTAATTCAATATCAAATTCAGATTGTGATAATGTGGCGCTATCAATCGCCTTTTTCACTTTCCTTCGTTCTCTCCATCTGCTATACACACTGCTCATAGTAAAACCTCCTTCAGTATTACTTAATTTCTTCGCATTGATTATTTAATTTATAAAGTATTTTTATTTCTTGTTCCTTCGTCAATGTTTTAATTGGAAAACCTCTAGCCATTGACTTTTTATATGTTTGAATATTTACATTAAGTTCTTGTGCTGTTTTGCCAAATAACATTGCTAAAAAAGAGCGTTCCATTCTTGATGACTGTTCTAAATATTCCAGTTTTTTTATCCTCTGTTCTAAGAAGTACCTGTATATACCTACTTCTTCTTTCTCATATTTTCTGATTAAATGGCTTCTTTGCGTTTCTGTATCTATCGGCATATTTAACGCAATAATCTTATTGTCTTTGTTATAGGTTTTAAGCATGTTAAGAAGCACACCCATATCATATAATTGCTCATGTGAATTTCTGCTCATAATATCTTTTGGATTTACTTGAAAGAACTTCATATATGTGCCATCTCTAAGTACATATAGGCCTCCTGTACGCTCGTCTGTTCTTCTGACGATGTTTGATATATCCAAAAAGGTTTTCGACGCTCTATGAGGCTTAAAAAGCTTTATAGGCTTGTCTTTGTTTTTAACTATTTTTTTACGTGTCTTCTTTCTTTTAACTTTGGTTTCGTTAATATCTCCAAAAATAGAAGTTGAGCCATCTTTTTTGGAAGATGTTTCCGTCTTTTCTTCCTCAACAACCTTACCAAACAAAGAAGAAGCATCATCTTTTTCTGATGATGCCTCCTTAAATAAAGTTTTATTAGAGGAAGTCTTTGTAGTTTCTTGTGGCGTTTTGAACATTGCCATGATTTGTGACCTCCTTGTTTTTTTCAATCATTTGATATGGAATTTCTGCATAAACGTTTCTATCTTTTCTTACAGTAATCCAAAAAACCCTTAGACTTCTACGTTTAGGATTTGTTGCAAACGGACGTATTATTAAAGCCAATATGACAATAACTTGTAAGATATTCATATACAAAGTCGCACTTTCGGGTACAATCCGAATTGCCTGAAGAATATAACTCCCAACAAATACTATTAAAAACGTCATAACGTCTTTCATATAGAGCCAACGCGTAATTTTAGCTTCTACGTTTGTATTTTCTGGTATTCTATTGGACATCAAAGACCTCCTAACGTTTTGGTTTTATATTTTTAGGACTATTTTTATTAATAGGTTTATTCATCTGTGGTTTTGGTGTTGCTTTGTTTATATGTTTATTCGTTTGTACCGGCTTCACATTCTGTACATCTTTATAACTTTTTGGAGATGGGTTATTTTGGCTTGTGTTTTGTTGCTTTGAAAACCCATTGTCAGTGATTTTTCGTTGCGCTTTCGGCGCATTCATAGCGTTAGTATTGTATGAATTAGCTTTAGGTGTATTGGTATTAAGTTGATTAGTCTTTGGTGTGTTAGCTTTTTCTCCTTGTGCTCGTTTGATAACATCATTAAGCGTTTCTTTCTTGCGGCCTCCGTCTGGCGCTCTGTTTGCCCATAATTGCGAATGACTTTCGCCAACACCTTTGAATGTATTATTTCCGTAATTAGAATTTTTCATCTCTTCGTCAAGAGACTGTCTATTGCTGTTAGATTGACCGTTGTGGCTACTGTTAGATTCTGTGTTGTTTTGCCTATCGTTAACTTGACTATTGCTATCTATATTCTGATTATCTTTAACATTTTGTTGCTTGTCTGTATTTTGATTATTCGATGACTTATTGAGTTGTTCCAACTTAGACTGTTGTTCCTTATTGTTATTTTCAACGTCGTTTGTTTTTGATTTAGAAAAGTCATCTCTCACTGCCTTAATCATGCTACTTGTTCCACTAGCCGTATTTGCTGCTAGCGCAGTTGCCGCCTTACCCATTCCATACATACCAGCCATTGTGTAAAACGGTGATCTAAGACCCGCATCATAACCAAATTTACGCTCAATGGATTTTGGACCATCTATCATAAACCATGTCGCAGCAATCAGTCCTACCAACCATATACCTGTCGGCTTGTCATTTAAGAAACTAACAACTTCTTTGTATAAGAACAAACAGAAGAAAATCATAATAATACTTACAAAGCCATTTAAAATATCGATAATTGTTGATTTAAGGCGTTCCCCTTGTAGTGCATGTGAAAAGAAAATAGCTAAAATTTTGTTTACTATTATCTCTAATGCGATACTTGCGACACGTAATGCAGCTAAAAAGTGACCCAAAGCTAAACAAATAAGCCCCACAGCAGCAGTAAACCACTTCACATGAAAACGATAATATTTTTCGTCACCTAGGCCAAACCAGTTTTTGTCCAAATCTTCAACTTTTTGTCGACCTGCTTCATCGACGACTAACTTTTTCTTAAGTATCTCTTTAGACTCTTTCTTTTTAACTTCTTTTTCCTCTAATTCTTGATTAATATTGATATGCTTAATTGTACTTGCATTAAGGTTGTTATATTTTTGATTGTTTCTTGTCGTTTTAACATCTGGAAACCCTTTTTCTGCCATCAACTGGACATCTACAATACTTTTAGCAAGCATCGAAGAACCCACTTTAGTACCGTCTGTTTGTTTTTTACTATCTGGATCAAAATTTTCTATAGCTTTACTTGCTTCTTTTGTTAATTCAGATCCTTTTTGTAAACCTATATTCACACTACCTAAAAACAAAACTGCAACAACCAATGTAGCAAAAATATCAGCTTTATTAATTGGCCTTCCTAACATTAATTTGATACCTATATAAATGATGGCTAGCGCCAATACGGAAATTAATACTGGTTTTGCTTCAAGAATTAATTTACTAATACTGTCTTGTGTAAGTAATCCAAAAAGCGTCAAAACTTGAATAGTAAGATTTGAAACTAAATCAGTAATCCAAACAAGAAAATGCAAGAAGTACCAACCTATCGAGCGTAACATGTTAGGTACAATTTCAGACATTTGTAAAACATCTTGATATTTTTCTAATACCTTCTGTGTTGCACCATCTCTCATCTTAACTACCTCTTTTCTATTTCTTCAATGAACTTATTTAATTTTGCAACTGCCATCTCAATGTTAGACGTGTCTTTCACTGCTAAATCTTGATAATCCATATCATCTATTTTCTTGCCTTTTTTTGCGAAATATAATTGTGAAGTATCACCTAAAAACTCCCCATTCTCATTCCAATCTTTTTGATGCTTATCGTTGTTGACATTGTAAATTGTGTAATAAATTTTAATACCTTTTTCTTCTGCCACTTTTTCTAGAATCTTTTTAGAATTATAAATATGTTCGTCGCCGGCCCTACTCAAGTCACTAATTGCGATAATATATTCATTCTTAGGATTTTTTAATTTATCATGTGCTTCCTTAGGTGATATTTCTTCTATTCCAGATTTTGAACAACCCGACAAAAGCAATATCACGCTTAGAAAAAACACAAATCCAACTATATTTTTCATGTTGTCTTTGCCTCCTTGATCAATTTTTGAATCATTTCAATACGCTTAGTCTTTTCTTCTTCTTTTACCTCGTTATCTGCTAAGACCAGCTCTTCTAATTTTTTCTGTGTTATGGTATTAACATTTTTACCTTGTTCTGCATATGTTCTTAAGTACCTTTCAAAACGTCTTGTAATTTTGTCAAAAACAACGTCGCCTACCTTTTCTTTCAAGGTTTCTAAACGTTTAACTCGTACCGCAACATTGCCTTCTTCATTGCTTTTTTTGTATTGATTAATGTCATTAACGTTCTTATTTTCTTCTTGTTCCTTTTGGTTATCTATCCCTTCTTGCATTTCTTCAATAAGTTTATCCCAGTCAACTAATGTCGCTTCAAGTTGTAAATGCCTATGCTCGCATCGCGCTTTTAACATAGGTCTAAAATGGATAATGCTTTGGCTTGTATCCATTAAATCTGATAAGTACTGATAACGATATTTCATTGCATACTTGCCGTCGTTGAAAATTGGATAAGACATTACTTTGTTTCGTTTTTTATCTTGTCGTTTCAAGTTTCTAACAACGACTGTCTCACCTTCTTGTAAGCGCGCTAATTCATCTGGTCGTAGTAACGGTCTTTCTTCTTGATTCTCAGTAATGCTTGACTTGATTGCACCTGTTTCACCTGAACGACTATGCACTGTGATTTGTTGACTTCCAATCATTGCGCTAAAATCTTTTAATGTCTGTTCTTGTGTAGCCATGATATACACCTTATTTTGACAAGCGTCCATAATCGCATCATATGCATCACCGTATTTATCTTTAAATTGAGAAAATGCTTGAACAAAGAAATTAAAACGTAATCCTCTTGAAAGAGAAACGTTCACTTTTTGAGATAAATTTGGAATCGGAGGCATGTTACCTGCTTCATCAAGGTGGAAAATAACGCGTCGATACGTTGATTGATTTTCCGTATATAGCTGAGAATTTTTCGAAATCTCAAAAACAATTTGGTTAACGAGTATAGACGCTATACCATGGTTGGCATTGTTATAATCTGGTACAACCATAAATACTGCTATTGGTTTTGGAAAACTATTAAACTTTCTTATCGTAATATCTGAGTTATCCAATTCACCTTTTTGATTAAATGTGACTAGTCCTTTATCATCTATGCGTTCTACATAAAAATAACTTGTGATAACTTGGTTATTTTCATCTTTCTCTATTGTTTCTATTCTATCCCCAATTTTGAGTACTGTTTTGAACGGATATTGCCAATACCCATATTCATTTACACCTATTTGAATGCCTTCTACTTCCTCATATTCAATGCCGTTTTCACCATCTCTTAAAACTTGTACACCCAATTCAAATGTACTATCTTTGGTTGCGTAACCATCAATAATACTTGGAAATCCTAATTTATTAATATCAAAAGAGGTGTGACTTGTTAATTTGGCTATGGTGTCAGTTGTAAATGGTTGTAATGCCTTTAAGGCCGTACCAATGATAGATGAACGCATTTTATCTGGTGCAGCTTGAACTGTCGCATATTGCGTTTTAGCTGGACTATGGCTAGGGAACCTTTCCATATATTCATCTAATGCCGAAACCTCAATTAATTGAACTTTATTGCCAATGTTAATTTCTTTATAAAACTTTTTTGTACTTAATGTTTGTAACATATTAGACACACTATAAAGCGTAACTTTTTCTGGATTCTTGGGTAAGGTTTCTTCACATAGCGCAAGTATCATAGCGTTAATCAATGCACCAGCCATTAAGTTCCATTCGTTGTCCTCTACACCTTCGTTATTGGTTAACGTATATGTAATTTGTTTTGTCATCTCTTGCGCTTCTCCCAAATCGCCTTTCATATATTCATCAATAACTTGTTGCAGGGGGTTGAAGCTCATTGTTGATTCCATAGGTTGGTCCAAATTAAATATCTCAACTTGGTACCCTCTATTTTCCAACGTTTTATACGAAGCAGAAAAAAGTTCTCCCTTCATGTCATTCACAATTAATGATGGTTGTTCTGAAGATCTTGAATAGTTTTCTATCATTGACAAAACAACAATTTCACCCTTACCAGAACGAGATGTACCCACAATCAAATTATTGGTTGGTGACTCATCAATAAATGTAAATTCACGCTTTAAGAAAAATGTAGTAGCGAATTCTTTATTCATTTTTCCTAATTTATCTTTTCGTAATGCTGCTTTTTCATCAGCTGTCAAATCAGTAATTCCATTGATTTCTCTGATAGCAGCTTTTCTTTGCTCTAAATATTGCTTCGTTTTAGTCACAAAGTCATATACACCGAACATTGCGACAGGCAAACCACCTTCACCTTCAAATGCATGTTCTCTTTGTGGTATAGCTTTATACTGTTGCGTAATTTCCTTTCGTGTAGCAAATCGCCCTGACGCTTTTTCGTTATTATTTAGTGATTTGAAACGCTGTCTAAATTGATATACTTTTTTTCCGAAGAAAAAAAAGACGAGCGCCCAAATCGGTATATACAACAACAGCGCATCTGAACGAAAGCTAAATATATAATCCGTATATTTCGTGTTCAGTTGCTTCATATTTGTGAAAACATCATAATTTCCAAAAAACACTGTCATTAGGACGTTAATCAAAAAATTTGCAACCGTAGTAGCCAACAACATCATTATTAATAATATGCTTATTAATATTAATGGGTGCGCAAGCAAATGTTTATTTTGAGAAAAAGATAACTTTTTCCTTCTATAGCCGTGTTTGTCTTTTGAACCAAACATCATTATAAAATCACCTCTTAAAATGGCAAATCTTCAGTAACAAAGCCTTTTGCTTTCTGGAAGGTTGTGTTATTTTCATTCACTTCTGTATTTTGTTTATCGTCAGATGTTAAGTCATCTAAATTTTCTTTGTCATGCTCTATTTCATTTTCTGATTCTTCTACTTTTTTATTGCTAAGATACACAATACGATTAGCAATAAGGTTCATATAATACTTATCAACACCATCAACACTTTTTTTATTCGTACTTACATAACCTTCCACATAGACCATGTCACCTTTTTGATTATATTTCACTAAGTTTTCTGCCGTTTTATCAAAAGCCGTTATGTTTAAAAAGTCAGTGCCATATGCATTATTTACTGCTAGTGCGAAGTTGCATCTTGCTTGCATATTCTCTTTAGTTGTTAGTTCTAAGTCTCTAGCAATACGTCCTATAAATTTAAACTCATTTAGCATTGTTTCACCTCTGTTTATTTAAGTTCTTTTTTGAATTTTTCCAAATTCTCGTTTGCTTCTTTAAGCGCTTTTTCTTTATTTTCAATGTCAGATTTCTTTTCTTTTTTATCTTTCGCTTTCTTTAAATCTTCTTCTTTGTTCTTAACGGCTTCTTCTAGCCCTTTCAAGCGTTTGTTTTGTGCCTCTGCAATTATTTTTGTAACTTCTTTGTCTTCTGTTGTTGCTGCTAGTTCTTTTGCCTTATTTAAATTATCTGTCTCTATATACGCTTTTACCAGTTGTTTTTTTCTATTGTTTGTTTTATCTATACCTTGACTATAGTTAATGGCATCAGAAAATTTATTCTGGTGTATAGCTAAATCAAATTTCCCATTATTAGTTGGATATTTCTTGTTAAATTCTTCTAAGGCACTATAATAATCTCGGCTAATTAAATACGCTTCTACAAATTTTGCGTCAGACAACTTAACCGCCTTATCGTACTCTTCTTTTTGAGCTAATAGTTGCGCATATATTTGTTTGTCTTTTTTTGTTAATGTCTCTTGGTCTAATTTAGCAAAGTTAGCAATGGCTTTTTCTTCTTCTCCCAAAAGGGCTTGTTGGTATATTTCTTCTTTTGTCGCAGTGTCAGATACACCTTTTTTGTTCGGATCTGTAACAACAAGCATATATACTAACAAAACCACAAAAACTATCAGTCCCAAAAACATTAAACCACGCTTGCCCTTTAACTTTTCAAGTATTTCTTTTTTCTTAGTTGTATTTTTAGTATTTTGTCTTTGGTATTGAAATTTTGTATTATCTGCATTGTTTTTCTTTTTATTCATAGCAACCTTTTTGTCACGATATGACTTACCAACTTTCTGTAGATCAACTAAGTACTGTCGCTTCAGACTTTTCAACTCATCTGTATCAGGTGTTGCTGATTTAAGCAATGTATAAATTTGTTGTTGTATGTTACTATAACCGTTATTTACTTTGTATGTTGACTCTAAAATGTCCTCATACGTTTGTTCATCATACATTACATACTCGAATTTATCTGGTGTTTCTGGAAACTTTCCTGCTTCCATATCTTCTGTATAGGACATCATTTCTTCCAATGAAAAATCACTTTGATTTTTTATGTGAAAGGATTTAGTTTTTATTCTCAACAAGTTTTATCTCTCCTTTAAAAAAGAAAACGAACAAATCGTTAATTTGTCCGTTTACATAAAAATTATTTGTAATGTATCTATAACTGCAAACTTAGTTTCTGTCGCTGATGGAAATATTCCGCTGACATTAACTATTTTTTTAAATGAACGTGCATAAACAAGCGCCCCACCAGATAATACGGCACCAATTATCGCACCTATCAACGTTCTCTTTGCCCATCGTACACCAGTATCACCAAACATCATTACAGCACCCGAAACAAATATCGAAAGTGCTAATAATGTAATGATAAGTGGTTGAGCGTCGTTAATAAGGGCTACAATTTTTTCGTTAAGTCCATTAAACATGTCTTACTCCTCCCACGTTGTATTATTTTTATTTTCAGAATAATAACGTAAGGCTTCCATAACAACATCGGTATTTTCTGACAAATAATTTTGATATTGGTTATACAGCCATTCGTTATGTGTTTCTCCCTTTACTTTCATTATTTCTGTCACTTGCTTTTTTAATTGATTTAAATCATTTTGTGTAATTTTTGACATAATAATTTATCCTTTCTTTTACTCAAAAAATAAAAACTTAGGTAAAACACCTTATCCTTTTTCAGGTTTTGTTTTATACTAAAAAAGGACTTTTATTTAAAGTCCTCGTAAAAATATTATTTCAGCTCTTTGATAATTACATATATGTGCCTGTAGGCTATCTAACACCAATTTAATTATTCTGTCCTTATCAGACAGTTGATAAATTATGCGCTAAGTAAAATTTCACTCTTATTAAAATTAACAAATACCTATCAAACACTTTTGCTTATACTAATATTTTTAACACTTTTTAGCTCTTGAGTTATTTTTTTACGGTAAGCAATCAACCCGTAATTGTCGTTAAATACTGTTTTAGTTTTATAAATAACTTCTGACAAATGACGTAGTGTTTTTCTCTCGTTTATATCCAAACGTTTATGATCAATTCTTTGACAACGCATACCTTTGATTCGATAAGTTTTACCATCAAACGTACGTATTTCATCAGCCAAAAAGTAAAAGGCTATAAAATCAAAACGTTTATTTTTATTATAACAAAGCATAAAAACACCTCCATGAGTAAAAGTTAGTATCATTATGTAGTATCTCTTGATGTTGTGTTTGAAATATATAAATTATCAAATATGGGTTCGGCTTGTCAGCACTTTTCACTGCCCGACCCTTGCGGTTCTTTCGTCTTCCCGCTCGCGCTATTCAGGCTGTATTTGTTTCATCTGGTTCATCGGGACTTCCCCTCCCAGTTTATACACAAAACAGTGTTTAATTAGAATAGTTTAATAAGAATGAAATTCACAGGTTTAGGATTACCCGTTTAACCAATAGCCGTATACCTTATCTGTATTGAATTCCTTATAATACAGGGGCACGCATATGTAATTATCAAAGTACACGTAACCATTAATGGTTACTCTAATTATAGCATTACTTAATCTTTTAAGCAAGGAGTTATGATAAAAAATGCAAAAATATCCACGTGTTTTTAGGATCAAATCTAATACAAAACAGTTAATAAAAATAACGAGTGCAATAAACGATCTGAATAATTCAGATTTTGTTGAAAAAATCATTCAAGAAACCGATTTAAGCAATATTGATTTTAGCAGTTACGATGATTACGGTAAAAAAAACTATAATACTATACAAGCAACTTATACAATTAGTTCTTCAAGTAATGAAAAAATAGAGACGGCAGCCCAAAAACACGGATTAACAAGATCACAAGTGCTTAATTTATTTTTATCAAAATATTTAAATATCCCAATAGACCACAGAGATTAAATGTGTAACAATTTCAAATGTTCCACATTTTTATTTTACTATATTTCTTTTTAATCCGAAATATTTTTTAATATATTTACACCCTAAATTATTTTAATGTTTTCTATCAGACAATGAAGATGCTATTGCCATTATAACTACAATCATAAACACTATTTTGATTGTAGTTATAATGATGATAAAAAGTATTTTGACAACCGGAATAAAATAACCTCTAAATAGCATCATGTATACACTCCATATAGCAAATACAGGCATAAAAACATATCCCCAGAAATAGCCTGTTAAATTAAGTAAAGCAGCTAAAACATACAAGAAAACGAGCATTAAAATGACAAAACCTTTGAAATTTTCTTTTGTCATTCCGCCTACATAGTTTATATTTCGCATATTTACCCCTCCTTTCATTTTTACAAAAAGTATATTTGTAATACTAATCAATTTGGCTAAAAATACTCCAAGAACTATTTTTAAAATTCTTTTTTCGCATATTTAAAGAATGTAATTCTTCAAGTTCCATTTTTATACATTTCATCAAATAACCTTGCATCCTTTCTATACTTTCGTTCTTTATGTAAACTTTTGATTTAAAGCGTTTTAGCACATTTACAAGGTCATAATCAATATCTTCTAGCATATAAGTTGTGTTGTGTTCGGTATTAAAGGATTTCTTTGCTTTTAAAATAATTTCTTTAACTATTTTGAGTTCTCTATAAGAAAAATTATTAAGGTATTGTTTTGATTGTTCAGGAAATTCTTGAAGTTCTGTGAATTTTAAAGCTTCTTCATCAAAATTTAGTGAATCATGATTTGTATGATTTGTATGTGTATTTTTTTTATTACTCTTTATATTATTATCACGCATATCATTCATATCATTAATATCAGTATAATTAATATCAGTATAATTAATATCAGTATAATTAGGGTCTAATTTTTGGGACTCTGGACTCCCATTTTTTTGGACTCTGGACTCCCATTTTTTTGGACTCCGGACTCCCAAAAAATGGGAGTCCGCATCATCGCTGTTTTTTTGCTCATTTAAACTAGCATTTTGTATTTCTTTTTCAACACTTATGTTTGTTTCAATTTCGTGTAGGTATAGTTTATTTGGTTGATTAAATCCAACTCTTACTTGCTCTAATAAACCAACTTCTTGTAGTTCTTTTTTTATTTTAGTTATTGTATTTTTACTTTTTCCTAAGACTTTTTGTAGATTTTCATTTGTGAAAATAAAATATATATCTCCGTTATCATCAATCCAGTTATTTTTAATGGATAAACTAACTCTATCATTGAGAATTGCATAAGCGACTTTGGCGCTATCACTTAATTTTTTATATTTTTCATTAACAAACAATGCTTTATGTAGCATATAAAAATTTTGACTAGCTTGATTTTTAATATTTTTTCTAGGCATGATAAAAACCTCTTTCTTCTAACATAGAAAAAAGTACAAACCGGTAGCTGCTTACCGACTTGTACTTTAAAAGAGTTTTTATACTTTACTCATGTGCTCATCTCTATTATACTATTGGTAATAACCTCTTTAGTTTAAGAGGATGATTTTTTTACATTACACTAATATAATAGATTTAGGGCACCTTAAAGTGTTTAGCCGATAGTCTCGATATCGGTTAGACGGTTAGATATTGTTTTGCCGGCAATATCTGACGCTAGGTGTCTTATTTCTACGTTCTTTAATTTTATTAACTATATACTAACACTATTTGAAAGAAATGCAAACGCTTTTAGTAAGGTGGTTTGCATTTTTAGTTTTCTTAATCTGATAAGAACTATTTTTGTTAATTATATAATCAATCTATTCACTAATCAAGTATACTTGTTTTTTAGTTTAATAATAAAGTAGTATACTTGTTTAATTGTAAACTGTGTGATAAAATATAATCATCAACTAAAAAGAGGTGATTGTAGTGGATTCGTTAAAAGACTTTTGGGAAACTAGTGATAAGGAGACCGAATTATTAGATAAAGTTAAAAATAAAGATGAAGCTGTTGTTTTGACGATAAATATGTTTAAAGGAGGAGTTGGTAAATCGACGCTCTCTAATCTTATTGGATATGTATCCGATAGATATGATTTGAAGATTTTATTCATAGATACCGATCCGCAAAGAACTTTAACTAAAAAGTTGAGCAAAAATTTTAGCACCCAGAAAGAAGCGAAGTTAAGTTTTATGGAAGGAATTAAAAAAGGATCGCTAAATGAGTCTATATCATCATTAAGTAATAATATAGATATTGTTAAAGGTGATTGGGATTTAGCTTGGTTTGACAGGTTTTCCAGAAGATCATTAAATGTTAAAGATGAGTTTTATCTTTATCGAAGTTTGATAGAAAATTTAAAAAAAGAATATGATTTTATATTCTTTGATTCTGTACCGACAACGACATCATTAACTCATAATTGTATAGTTGCTAGTGATTATGTGATAATACCCGTCGAATCAGAAGAAGATTGTTATGATAATTCTATGGATTACATGTTTTATCTGTCTCAAATGAAGCGATATAATAGTAAATTAGATGTATTAGGTATACTAATTTATTTGACTGAAGACAATAATAAAACAAACAATCTATACGAAAAGAAATATCGTGATGAATATAATGATATTGTTTTCCATAATGTAGTAAAGAGGTCAAAACGTGTTATGACTTGGGGTTCGCAAGGAATATCTGAAAACAAGCCATATGATAAAAAAACTTTGAAGAAATATAAAAATATATTCTGGGAATTGTTAGATAGATTAGAAGAAAGAGGTGCTTTTTAATGACTAGTAATTTAGATCAATATAATGAAAAAAAAGAGCGAGGCAATGAAATAAAAAGGACACCGTTTGATAGCAACATTAAAAAGAAAGATGATTTTAAATTAGTTAAAATAGATCCACAAATTCATGGAGAATTAAAATTAGCAGCGTTGAAGGATAATACAACAATGCAAAAAATGGCTGATTTGGCAATCAAGAAATATTTATCCGAAAGAAACTAATCTACTACTAAACTAATATACAAGTTTAGTAGTAGATTAGTATACTAAAATAAAAGTATACTAATCTGCCAGTATACAGTGTATATGGATAAATTGGTAAGGTTAACTATGACATTGAGGAGGATATTAAAATGAACAAGAAATTAATAGCAACTGGAACAATTGCGTCTATTTTATTGTTAAACACTGGTGGTATAGCATTTGCAGATAGTAACAAGCTTAATGAAGATATCTTCATTAAAGGTGCAGACTTGAACAGTCAACAGCTGGAAGAAACTAAGAAGAAGCTTGATGTTAATGATGATTATAAAGAAATTTCTATAACAACTAATGATGTTGCTAAATATACTGGAAATAACAATTTAAGCTTCATTCATTCTAGTGCAACTATCACACCAAAGAAGTTTAAAAAGGGCGTAACAGTTGATATAGAAACGCCAGAAAACATCACTAGAATTACAAAAGAGCAGTATACAAATGCGGCAATTACAGCAGGTATACAAGATTCTGAAATCAAAGTTGCTTCGATCGATAAAGTAACAGGCGAGGGAGCTTTAACAGGTATATATAAGGCTTATGAAGAAAATGGCAATAGTTTAAATAAAGATGATGTACAAAACGCTAATAAAGAAATGAATGACCTAGCTTCAATTAGTGAGCAGAACAAAGGACAAAAAGGTTATTCAGATGAGGCATTAAATAATGCTATTGCTGAAATGAAGAAAGAAATAGCGAGTGAAAAGCAAGACGGAAAGCATTTAACTCATGAAGATATTAATAAGATTGTTAATGATGTTCTTAAAGAGAACGGCTTGAATAAGATTTTAAGTGATAATCAAATTAATGTGGTTAATAATATCATGGTTAATGTTTCTAATTCAGAAATATTAAACAAAGACCCTAAAGCATATGAAAAACAAGCAAAAGATTTAGCAAGCAATATTAAAGACAAAGCAGGAAATTTACTTGATAAGGCTAAAGAACTAAATACAGAAGAAAACCGTAACTTCTTACAGAGGATATGGGACGCTATTGTTGAGTTATTTAAAAAAATCATTAATTGGCTTTTATCATGGTTTTAGTGGATAGAAAATAAAAAGCCGTAGACTTCTGGGGGAAGCTACGACTCAAGCATTTATAAAAATACTACAAAGATAATCATAATTTATAAATGCTAAATAATCAATAGGAGGCATTTATTATGAGTAAAGAAACATTGATTGATCTTATAGATATGATGATTGGATTAACTGAAATTGAAAGAAAAAGATTGTCAGAAATGGAAATGCGAAAAGTAGAAATACGTTACAAAATGGCATTAACAGAAAAAACAGATGAAATGATTGGGTAAGTATTTAATTAAATAGGAAAAGGAGTGAATTTTATGTGTGAAAATAAACATAATAATGTAGTTGGGATATCTAGTAAGGGAAAATTATTTTTTAATCCACATAGTAAGAGTGTAATGAAAAAAGATATGTTAATCATTGGAACAAAAGGCGAGGGAAAAGAAATAAAATATGATAAAAATGGTAATAGATATGTAAATGGGAAGTTAAACAATCACTAAAAATAAAGTTTGAGGTAATAACTAATGACGGTATTAAAAGGTATATATTATTTACTAGTAATAATCTTTTTAGGATCACTGTTAATATTTGGATTTGTAGATATTTTCGGAAGTGCTATCAGTGAGGTTTTTTCTGGACTTAGAAATGAAATGACTGCTCTTTCTTTAAAATATCCAGTAGCTTGGCATATAAGCTTGTTTATATTTAGTATTATTTTATTAATAATCGGTTTAAAAATGCTTTTTTCAACGACTCGACCATAGAAGAAATTATGTTTAATGCTATTTAATTGATAAAAATGGAGGTTTTACTGTGAATGATTTTATATATTTAATATCAGTAATATTGCTATATATTATTGTTTTATCAACAATGTACTTCATAGGGTTTGCCATGTTAGATGTACTAGGGATTTAGTTTTAATAAATATCAAGGTGGAATAACGTGAAAAAAATATATATAGAAAATATTGATGATTATATCCTTGTCGATGATAAAGATTTTGAACGTGTGAAGTATTATAAGTGGCATAAATCATACGCTCATGAGACACATCGATTTTTAGCTCAAATATTAGGAAAAAAAACGGCACTGCCAGCATTTATACTTAACAATCAATATGCCTTTCAAAAGGTTAAAAATTATGATTTCACTAGGGGGAATCTAGGTGCAGACAAACATTCTTTTAGATATCGAGAGCCCCAAAAGAATAGTAGCTCAATCTATAAAGGCGTGTCTTATGACAGTAAACATAACAAATGGGTGGCTAGTATCTTTGCAGAGGGAGAGAAAAAATATCTAGGTAGATTTGTAGATGAAAAAGAATGTGCAAAAGCTTATAACAATGCCGTTCTGAAATATTGGGACGGAGACGGCTATTTGAATGACGTGTAAAAAAGGAGCTGTTAACAAATGAGTTATAGTAATAAAAAGTTACCGGAAAACGTCATAAAATTCGACTCTATAATAAAGGGAAAAAATGATAAGGTGGAATGTCGGTGCGGAGACAAGGCTAAATATCGAATAAACGAAAGATATGAGCTAGTAACATGTGAAATATGTGGAAAGAATGTAGATCCATTTACAGCATTATTAGTGATTGTGAAAAGACTAAAGAATTTTTATCATAATAAATAGATTTAAAAGGGTGTAGTAAGCAATTATATTAGATTAGGTATGTGTGTTTATATATGCTATACGCTTACTTTAGGTGGTTTAATTATTGATATAGCAGAAACTGATAGGGAGCGTGTATTATTAGGTAATATTATTGCAATATTCAAAACATATTCTGTTTTACTTATAATAGCACCAATAACACAAATTTTAATTTATAACCTTGCCTTAGATTTTAAATTTCAAAAATCAAGTTCACTAAATAAAAACCAATGATAAAAAGTCATTGGTTTTTATTATTCCATACTAACAATATAGTTTAAGGATATTTTTATTTTAGTTCCTCTATGTTTACTAGTAACTACCATTACACGTTCTAACAAGTCAACTTTGTTTATATAGCATTGGATTGAATGTATATAGCCGTTATCCCAATAACATAATTCAGTAAGAATGTTGTTACTACTGTTATAGTAAACTGTTTCGTTAATTATCTGTAATTGATCGTCAGATAACAAAGGCATATCAACTTTGTTTTGTGCTTCTATATACTCATCTAGTAACTTATATTGGTCAGAGACCGTCTTAAATGGAGACCATTTAACTTTATCTCTTCCCTTAGGGATATTACTATTAAGTAATTCTATAGGGATTTTTCTATAGTCAGTTTCGTATTTATATCGCTCGGGTAGTTCAGGATTAACCGCATTCATTTTAATACACCTCAACGAAATTATAGAACGTATGTTCTGTTTTGTAAAGTGTATTCAAGAAAGGATTTGATATATATGAAAGATTCTATAACTTGGTATAAGTCTCTATGTTTAGGGTTTTATGATGGATTGAAAAATATTCCCCCTCTAGTATTGATTTACCTTATAGTATACATTCATGATTCTCTTTATTTCAATCCAAGCATCAATGTTATTAGGTGGGTATTTGGAGTTATCGTATCAACTTTGATATTCTTTTTAATTTTTAAATTCAATTTTTTCGCTAAAAGTTGGAAACTAACATTTACTAACAAATCATTCCTCATAGTTATTGGATCATTACTACTTATTAATTTAATAAATTACTTTCAAAATGTATTTGATTTATATAAAGAATCGAAAAATCAAAAAATTTTAGAAGAAACACTTCAACACAATCAAGAATATTTACATTTCTATTTTGTTGATATGGTTATTGTAGCTCCAATATATGAAGAGATTATATTTCGAGGAATTATTTATTTTTACTTTATAAAAGCAATCGAGAAGCTATTTTCTCAGAAATCATGGAAAACAAATGTTAAATATAGCGTCATTATGTGCAATGGAATGTTTATAATTACATCTAGTTTGTTATTTGCATATTTGCACGCATGGGATACATATATAGAGGCAATCCCTTATTTAAGCATGGGTATTATATTAAGTGTTGTAGTTGTTATATGGAAAAATATAATCAACTCTATATTGATACATATGATAAATAATTTCTTTGCTTTTATGCATATAGAAACAAACGAAATATTTTCCTTGTTGATTGCGTTAATTGTAGTAGCTATTATTATGTGTTTATTGGAGTTGAAAAAAGGAATTAGCTGAGTGCTTAATCAGATTTCTGACATCAAAAAAATTAGGACACAATAAAGGACGAGAATTTCTCGTCCTTTATTAGTTATTTATTAACTTATTAATAAACCAACAATAGTTGTTGCTATAAAGATACATTGACATATGAATATAATTTTATCGTTAGCACTTGCTTTAATCTTTATATCAGATATATTAAGTGATTTTTGGTGTATTGATTTCAAAATTATATACTTCATTATTATTGCAAGGATAATGATAATACCGATTACTAAAACTATTACCCGTTCTCTATTAGTAGGCGTTGTGTTTGTAATTAATTGGATTATAGGTATGAATGATTGGAATATAGCCATTATAAGGATAGAAATATATACATATTTAGAAACTTTAGCATGCTTTTGTAAAGCTGTTTTAAGCTTGTCATTGTATTCAATATTTTCAGAACTACATTGTATATTGTAACTTTGTTGGTTAGGAAAAACAGAAAGTATATTCTCCCAAGTTGTGTTTTTTTTAATTAATTTTATGCTTAATATCTTTTGTGCTTCTTCGTGCATACCAGCATTTGATAGAACAGCAGATAACTGTAAACGTTCTTCATCAGAAGGCGGTACTTTCTCAGCATACATTATAAGAAGTTTGTAATTGTTAATAACAGCTTCAAAGTCTTTCTTATACAAAGCATGCCTCAAATTATTAGGTAGATTGTCTTTTTTTAAGGTGATGTATGCAAGCAATATTTTAATAAATTTAATTGAAGTTAAAAATATAAATATAATTAAAAGTGTTACCAGTATTGATGAGGCTAAAAAGGTAGCAATAATCAAACTATCATCGCCTAACTTTTTAAGTGAAATATGCGAGTTACTTAAAGCACTATAGAACTGTGACAAAAGCCCAATACCAGATACTAAAACCAAAGCAGTTAAAATGCCTGTTTTTATCAATTTGTTTAACGAAATGTATCTAGTATCACGTTTAAAGAATCTACCAGTAAAGACTACTATCAATCCCCACGACATTGTAAATATCGCTAAAAAAGTAAGAACCAAAGAGTTAAAAAGATTTATATCATTCATTCTCATCACCCTTTCTATCGTTGCTAAAAATAGAAATGCTTATAAATTTCAATTCATAATTATAACCACCGTTATTACCTCGTACATATATTCCGGTTTGAGACTCCCCAAATTCGTTTAAATTAGATGTTATTAACATCACTTTATTACCAAGATGAATATGTCTTTTTAAATCGATTTCTAGATTATTATAAGAAAAATCAATTTGATAGTCTGTTATATTATTGAGCAGGGGTTTATCTTCCGCAAAATCACTAAGGATTCTTAAATTATAGGCGAATGTATTCCGTTTAATTTGTATTGGAATTAGCGCGTCTGCTTTTATATTAGAAATAAGTTTGGTGCTTTTTTTATCTCTTGACATTGTGAGGCGTTTTTCTAATTTGATCTCACCAATATATAGTGGTTTAGTTACATCGTTGATATTATCAATAGTTTCTTTTAATTTTGAAATAAAAATCTGAACATCTTTTGGAAGTTTTACATTTAAAATGTCTTTTTCAATCGTTTTAGCTATTTCTAGGTAATCTTTTCTTTCTAAATAATAATTATACAGTTTGTTTACAGTTTCAAAAGTCGCTTTAGAAATGTCCGCGGTTTTTCTTCTTAAATTAGAGATAGTCACTTTACTTATTCCAGTGTCATTAGCAATTTGATTTGTTTGAATATCGCTTTGTAATAGAATGTTAATCTTACTTATCATATCGTTGTTTTTCATTATAAGCACCTCCTGTAATACATATTATAACACTAATGTTAATTAAGTTTAACCCTCTTTTTTAAAATTAGTTAATTACAATTAACTAATTTATTGATAGTTCCTTTATTTATGTGTATAATATGTAAAAAAGGAACTTTAAGGAGTGAATCTAATGTCTCAAACGAATTTAAATGAAGTTATAAATAATGTAGAAACGTTATTAAGAAGCTCTATTGCATTAAAAGAAATAAGCGAATCCACAGGCATATCAGAAAGTGTGTTAAAAAAATTGAGCTCAGGTGAGCGAGAAGTAACAAATGCAAAATTTGAAGTTATAAATCAGTTGTATCAATTTTATCTGGAAAATAAGAGTAAGATATTTAAAGATAAGTCATATATGGATGAACTATCTAGAGTCAATTTACCTAAGAATATAAGAAACTTCATAAAAGATTTAAGCAATGCAATAGACCAAGTAAATAATAATGAACAAGAAATGTTATATGAGGTTAAAACTATTTATATTAAAGATAAGCAGGGGCATATAGAAGAAAAAGGAAAATGTATTGCCGTAGATGAACACATTGCCTTAAATTTAGACGTTAACACGGGTCTTGCAAAAGAACCATACGATTTAAAAATCAATACTGAAATAGCAGACGCTGTAGATGAATTGAAGCAAGTTAAAATAATTTTTGATGAAATAGGTCTTGAAAACGCATTAAAGCAAATTAAGTATGACGGGGGTAAGATTAAACTTTCAAAAGAAAAGCGTCATATAATGGTGTACCCAAAAGGGACGTCTTTATATGAATATAATAGATTTGATTATATAGGTTCGTTCGAGCGTATGTTCTTTTCTTTAGAGTATAATCAAGAAAAGAATTATAGAATTTTTAATGAAGATGTCTCCTTTAATGTGTTTATACAACAAATAATAGACTATTTAGGAAATTATCCTGCAGATCCCAAAGGAGAACGTTTAGCGGTTATAAGACAAATTATTATTGAAAATGGTTATAAAGACACGGAAGATTTCTTAAACCGATATATTTTCGGAGAACAGTTCTAAAAAACAAAGTAATTTGAAGATAAACAAGAGAAAGGTGGCAATAATTTATGGATTTATTAAATTTTTTAGTTCTAATTATTTACATAATAATATTGCTTGTAGCAGTTTCTTATTCAATTAGTTATATACTATTCATTTACACTTCGTTATTGAGCGGTAATGGATTTAAAAACACTTTTAAAGTTAGTTTTATTGCTCCTTTTATCGACAACACCACACGTACATTTTTTATATTAATAATATTATCATTGTTATTACTATTAATGTTGGGACTAGTTAGTATTTATATTTAAAAATTTCTTAGACCTTTAGTAATTGATATCATGGTATATAGTCTTTTAACTTTTATATTAGCCTTAGAGTTATTTATATTCATTTCAAAAACAAACGTAAGTGAGTGCGGTAGAGAGTATTAATTGAAACAAATTAAGAACGACGGGAGTTGATTTGTAATGAGTGATAAATTTTCATATATACCTAACAAAGAAGTTCTAACGAATTGGTTCGTTAAGGAATATATAGAATGTATAGTACATGATATAAAACATAATAGCGAGATCATTGAAATAATGAATAAATTGGATGAACACGCTAAAGACAGTACTATAGAATACATGGCTATTGAATTGTTTTATAACAATAATTCGTCTGCATATATAACAAAACATGGAGGTGGAGAAGTGTATGAATTAAAACAGATAATAGCTGAAAGGATTGGGATTGGAATTGGTGTTGATGAAATTTATACAGGTAATCCAAATATAGCAATTGCAATGATGGATCAAAAGGAATTCATACAAATGCTTAGCATGGTTAATGATGATTTTATGGAATATTCTTAGCATTTAAAAATATTAATTCATAATTCTACGTTCATACAAATAAAACTATTTGGCAACAAAGATTATTCTTCTATAGAATTTTTAGACAATAGTTTTGATACTATCTCTTCGCATGATATGCCGACAAATTTTATAAAGCACTTGATTAATATTTATAGTTCGAAAGAGTATAGAAACGTTTAAATTGAACATAAATTGAGTACATTATTAATTCGTAAAAGAAGTGGTAAAAATGAAAGATATAGAAAATGTATTTGAAGTAAGTTGTTTTTCATTCTGCAATCGAAAAACAACAGATTTTTATTATTCATCCATGATAGACAATGATGTAACTTATTATTATCTTAAAGACATAGAAAAAGAGCCTAATTATATATCTTGCTTTAGTCTTCAGAAACGGTCGGTATCATCATCTAAATTCGATCATATAAAACCGATTGAAAAGTATCATATATCGGAAATAAGTATCGTAGACCACTTTAATCAAGGGCTCATGACTATCATGATTTGTGACATTTTATTAACTATATTTAATAGGGAATTTGGGTACAGGTATAATGTGGTTATTTCTCTAGGAGACCTCTCTTACGTTCCAGACTCCAGAACAAGTGTGAATCCATATAAAAGTGTTTTTCCAAATTATCTAGGGAAGTTTATTGAATGCAATGATGATAGAGTTGAAAAGCACAAAGATAGTGCGATTTTTCAATATTTTTTCTCCATAGATACAAGAGAGGATGATATTAATTATTATGAAAAACTTAAAAAAGAAAAATTGAATAAATTCAAAACATATTTAATAAATAGAGATTAGTTAATGCAAACTGTTCTTGACGCATAATAAAAAGGGCGAGAAATTCTCGCCTTTTTTTAGTTACATATTAACTTATTAATAAACCAGCAATAGTTGTTACTGCAAGTATACATTGAGCTGTAAATATCGCTTTATCGGTAGTGCTTGCTTTAATTTTTACATTAGCGTTGCTCTTAAGCCAAACTATTCCAAATATATCTTTTTAATTCATTGGTGCTAATACTTCTACCTGTTAGAATTAATATATTAAATGAATCTTTCTCAAGTCGAAAATCGTTGTTTATTACACGCATGCGGCAATCGTGGATTAATCCTACTAAATCTTCGTAAACTTCCATTTTATTTTTGCTATCTGAACTGCCATATTTTTTTAATTCATAATCTAGACTATTCTTGAGATTAATCAAATTACCTACGTACATAGAAAAAGCTGCAGCATTTAAGTCTTTTTCTTTATAAAGAGAAATTTCCAACTGATTGCACAGATCTACGACACTGTTTTTTATTTGTGCAGCTAAAAGGTCTAATGCTGCATAATCAGATTTATTCAACGCTATTCTATTTGATACGTTACTGTTTGACATTTAAAATGCCTCCTTTGTATTATTCGTTTTCTTAGATACTACAAAACACAATTAGATATATCTATTTATATTATAATAGTACACACTTAGGAAGTATACACGTATGATATACGAGTTCTTCATCTTTTATGATGCGAGATAACAGATGAAGAACCTAAATAATTGATAAGCAAAGTATTTTAAACTTTCGTTAATATAACTTGAAAAACAAAGTGTTCATGATATACTAAGAAACAGTTAATGTTTGTTTTTATTAGTAATAATTCGGATTTGTGTTTTCCGTTGAAGAGAGACGTATATGATTACGTCTCTCTTTTTTAGGTATTGATGTTTCTCCCTAAAACCTTGCTTATTTTACAAAAAGTAAAAATGGCAGTATAATTAAGATAACGAAAATGATTAACAATTAATGCATCAATCCCCACACTATTGTGAGTAGCGTGGGGATTTTTTCGATGCTGACTTATGAAGTCGCCCAATTAATTATTTGTTGCGTTTACTAAGCCAATAAGTATAATACGCAACAACACAGCCACTGATGACTGGTGCTATGATGTGAACGAAAATGATTAGCAAAATAATGCACCTCCTCTCTGCGTCTGAATTGACGCCTGAGAGATAGGCGACTCTATCATTATACCATCGGTAAATATACAAACATAGTCTCTTATTTCTAATAAGTTATATAATTTTATTGGTAAGCCAAAATGTAGTTCACATGCCTATAAACGACCGTTTTTGAGACGGATGTTATATTAATACGCTAAAAAAACATATCCTCGAATATTCGAGGATATTTCTTTTGCGCTCAAATCTATAAACTTGTGTTATAATCAATGTGTTCTATTTAACAAACATCATGGATATTGAGACGAAATTAAAGACGTTTATTTGCATCGAGTAAATAGTTTAGTGGGTGAGTACCTATAAAATGATGAAATGAGGTTATATTTGAATGGCTAAAATTGGTTATGCACGTGTATCAACAAAAGATCAAAGTCTTGATGGACAAATTGATACACTTAAAGGTTTTGGTTGTGAGCGTATCTTTAGTGAAAAAATAAGTGGGAGAAAAGTCAAACGTACAGAACTTGATAAGTGTTTAGATTATTTACGAGAAGGCGATATATTGGTTGTCTGTAAACTTGATCGACTAGGTAGAACGACCAAACAACTTATAGAGTTATCACAATGGTTTGATGATAATGGTATTGATCTACAAATTATAGATATGAATATTTCTACGAAAGATGCTATGGGTAAAATGTTCTTTACTATGATGAGTGCATTTGCAGAACTTGAAGCTAATTTATTAAGCGAGCGTACAAAAAAAGGCTTAGCAGCAGCAAGAGCCAGAGGACGAAAAGGCGGGAGACCTTCTCTACCAGACCATAAGAAGAGAGAAATTAAATTTTTATATGATGAACAAAAACTAACAGGCGAAGAAATAGCAGATAAGACAGGTGTAAGTCGCGCAACCGTTTATCGTGTTGTTAATGAGATGAGAAAACTTGAACGATGAGTGACTATCTGAAAAAGTACATGTTATAATGTTTATTGAGCAAGTTGGATAGATGGTGGCTAATCTCTTAATAAAGGGATGATGCCTATGGTTATAGTTGTTACTCCTAGAAAGGACTAGCATGTCTGATTTTGAAATGCTGATGGTTGTATTAACAATCATTGGTTTAGTACTAATCAGTAATCAAGACCATAAAAAATAACCACCCAACTTTAGCCAAGTAGTGTAGTGGTTATTTGAAAACATAAACGGCTACCGTCTTTTTAACGGGCTCATTAGGGCGACATGTTTCCGCATGTTGCCTTTTTTGTGTTTCAAGAATTAAGGATTTTCACCTTTTATTATTACTTACTACAAATACATTTTAACATGTTTTACTTATATATTGTAGTTTTAAATATAAGTAAAATGAAAAACAACTATCAAGACAGCTTGGGAATAACTGTGATAGTTGTTTTATTATTGTTAGGAGTTTTTAGGGTGACTATGTTTAACCTAGCAACCACTATGCGATAACCATTTATATAATGACGATAAATAATAAGTACTTTATGAGGGATTATATGTTAACTGTGTAGAAGTTAAAAATTCTACATACAAATAATAACATAATTTTATTTATGTGGGAAATTGACATACTTATTATAAAAATCAACATTAATATCATACTGACATGCCATTTTGACTTAATTCTTTAGAATTTATTTTTTGTGTTGATACACCACTCGCACAATCTCAGATTGTGCTTTTAACAAGTCTACGTGACATTTCAAGGGACAAAAAACTTTTTATTTGTGGCCGTTCGGCCAGACTAAAAACTTTTGTTGCTAAAACCCTTGAAATATCAACGGAACGACTTGTTACAGTGGCTTCGCAACACCTCAAAATAAATAATTTCTAAAAGAAAAATTCTAAGGAGTGGTTAAAGTGAATTATGAAGAAATCAGAACAGTTTTAACTAGTAATGATACTTATGAGGTAGTAAAGGCAATAATAAGTTTTGAATTAGGTATTGTAGATGAAGAAATTTTAGATGATATTACAGAATTTTATTTTAATGATAAATATATGCCTAATATTTTAGACCATGAAATTTGTGATTTTGCAAACAAACATAAATATTCTATTTAAAATAATAAAGCTCCTATGCAAATTACTGTTTAGGAGCTTTATTAAACTATTATGTTACAGGTTATATATTTCTAGTGTATTTACAATTCGGATAGTTAGCGCAGCCCAAAAACTGTCCGTTCTTACTTTCTCTAACTACTAATTCATGACTGCATCTTGGACATTTTTTATTATTAGAAAAATCAGGATTTATTGATACTATCCATTTAGATAAGCTTGTTCTATCTTTCATAACAACATCGCACGCCTTACCCAACTCGACTGCACTTTTAGTATAAAAACTATTAGTCACAAGCCATGCTTCATCGGCATTGTAAAAGCGCTGTGCGGTGTATATTTCTTGAACAGCTTTAATACCTATCTTACTATTACTCCGTTTTGCTTGCACAACTATCTTTTTATTTTCATTTTTTAATATCAAGTCTGCGCCGTAGTCCCTTGAAGCTTTCGTTACAATTGGTTTATATTTTAATTTTGTAAACAATGCTTCAAGGTAATATTCAAACTCTATTCCGTCCATTCTATCTATATCAATTATATGCGCTTTTCTATACAATGATTGAATTTTTTTCTTTTTAATAAACCTATAAATAACGGGCATTAGTTTATATGCGATAACCAACATAAATATTAGTAGTAAAATGTTGTAAATGTTTATTTCGTTCATGCTTACATCTCCCTATCGTCATTTTCGTTATGAAATTGTTTTGTTAATTGTTCTTTCATTTCGTTTTTTTGATACAACATTTTGCCGTCAGTTATCGCTTTGTCCTTTTTTAATTGGTCGTTCCAATCTTTAGAGTTTAAAGGTAAATCTATTATAAAATCATTTTCGTAGGTATTAACGATGCTACTTACGAAATTTTTTCCTGCCTCATCGTTATCAACGGCTAAAACTATATTTTCTAGTGGGTATTCTTTTGGTGATTCTCCCAGTTTCAAGTTATATTTGCCAACATCTAAAATGTGCTGTTTAAAAGTTTCTACTTTAAGACCTGACAGTGAGGCTATTCTAGTTTGTTTTAAATCCCTATGTGAATCATAATAACTGAGGGCATCTATCGGGCTTTCCGTTATAACAACATTACGAATACCTTTATTTTTGTCTTGAATGATATCAATGTGAAATCCGCTATGTTGCTTTGATCCTTCTACAATTTGTTTAAAGGCCTTTCTCCCTGTACCGCGTTTATCTACGCCGACAATATTATTTTCATTATCTAACCATTTAAAACAAACATTGTTTTGTTTGTCTTGAGCTATAACGCCTGTATTGAATCCCCACCTAACAAGTCTAGGGTCTAAGCATCTTTCATTTACTAAGTAATTATAAGCCCTTGTATTATCTTTCATTTCATTTTGTGTATTATAATTTAAAAGCTTTTTTTCTTTTATAGAAAAATTGTCTTTTGTATATTGAGAAAAACTATCTTGCGTTAAAACAGACATTGCTTCTTTAAAATCCATGTCCAAAACATCTATACAAAAAGACAATCCTCCATGTCCTTTTACGCCTTTAGAGTTCCAATAATAACTTTGTCCTTTTAGAATCAATGAGTCATGTTCTATGCACCTATCATATTTGCCTTCTTTTTTAAAAGTTAGTCCATAAGCTTCTCCTATTTCTCTAATGTCTGTTTTTCTTGCTTGTTCTTTTTCTTCGTTTGTATAGGATTGTTTATTCATATTAAAAACCTCCAAAAAAGAACAGCCCTTGATTAAGAGCTGTTCTAAATATTTTTATCTTTCATAATTTGCTTGTTCGGCAAGTTCTATATATTCTTTTGGAAGAGAGTTTTGATTGTTTGATATAACATTTTGGTTGGATTTCACTACAGAATCTTCTTTGTTTTCAGAATATTTAACTTCTCCTGTTTTTGTATTATACGTAAATTCAAAAATATCTGTATTCTTTTGTATTTTCTCCTTATCTTTATCATTTAAAGTTAACGCGTATAAACTTTCATCAACTTCTACAATGATTTCTCCTTCCTCTATTCCAACGAAATTTGCTTTTGCTAAGTCAGATCCTTCTTTTTCTGGATTTACAGCAAAAGTGTTTTGATTATTTAATGTTTGAAATAACTCTGACTCCTGTATTTTTCCTGCTTCGTATATCTCTTTTTCCTGTTCTAATTCTATAGCTTTACTTTCTTTTATGGCTTGTTCGGATTCTTTAGTAAGTGAATGATGAACGCCTTTTAACCCCTTATCAAAGTTTTTCAAGTTATTCTCTGTAAAATTCAAAGATGTATTCCTGTTATTTTCTAAATGATTAAGCCTGCTTTCATTTAAATCTTTTGAATTTATGTTTTCTTCTATTTTTTGTATACCTTGTAGCGTAAATTGTTCTAATTGTAATTTATTACAATCGCTATCATTAGAGTAAGGATTGCTGAAATGAATTGTCTCATTCGCGTCTTTAAGATAATTGTATAGTTCTAACAGTTGCGTTTGGTTATCTTGATTACTCCAATCTATGTGTTTACTAAAATTATTGAAGTTATATTTATTTTCTGTTTCCGAATTGTCTTCTAGCGCTAATGTTTGTTCTATAATTTCTAATCGGGTTACTTGTTTATAGTTCCTTAACTCTTTAATACTTTCAGCGTGGTTTATTGTGTTATAGCTATCTTTCATCATATCTTGTAAGTCACTAAACTTTTCACTTAATAACGTTTTGTTATTTAGCTCTCTATGCTTTAAATTTTGTTGCTCCTCTTTAAAAAGAGTTTTTATTTTTGAAAATGCATCTACCACGTTATCTTTACTTTTGCCTAACAGTTCTTTAATGTTTTCGCTGATAGTTTTAGGATTTATGGAATAATCAGAAAGAAAGTCCTTGATTCCATGTATATTATTATTGATGGTTTCTCTTGTAAATTTTTCATGTAAGTGCGCTTTAATGCCTGTAATAGATTGTTGTAATTCAGTAAAGTAACCACTTAGTCCTAAGTTTTTACGCGATTTTGAACCCATACGTTTTAAAAGTTCTTTATCAACTTGTTTTGCAATCAGCTCGTGCAACGCTTCTTTGTCTATATCTATTTTATATTTTTCCTTCAAAATGTCTTTGATAGGTGTTTCCATATTATTCGCCTCAATTCTAGATATTATTTATATTGATCGTATTAATCAAAACTAATGGCGTATCTCTTCGTTCCTGTTTTTTTATCTTCTGTCAAAATTAAATATGCTTCATACGTTTTTCCAGCTTTGTTTTTTAATTTCAATTTTTTTGAGGTTTTACCATTAAAAATCAAATCTTGAATTTGTTTGTCAGACAACTTTTTCTGATAAAATTTTTTGAAGAATACTTGTTCACATTTGTTACAACTAATAATTTTATTTTTATCTATGAGTTGGCCATCTGTACAGTTAGGACATTGACCAAATTCATTATCTTTTACAACGATATTACTTTGGTTGATTATCGACTTGTCTTCACATTTCTCTTGGTATGATTTAATTTCTTTATCTATGAATTTCATTGTTATATCAATGAAATGATCAGTATTTGCTTGTCCTTGTCCGATGAGCTTTAAGCGTTTTTCCCACTCTGCTGTCATTGTAGCGCTAGCAAGCAAACTTCCTTTTACTGCTTTACAAAGTAAAATCCCTTTTTCTGTAATGTGCACTTGGTTTTTTTCAATTTTGATATAGTTTTTATTTTTTAAGCTCTGTATGATGCCATCTCTAGTTGCTTCTGTACCAATACCTTGTATTTCTTTTAATATCTCAGCTTCTTTATCATCTAAATACTTCCCGCAACTTTTCATCAGTGTTATAAGCTGCCCTTCTGTATAAAGCTTTGGAGATTGAGTAACCCCCTTTTTTGAATAAATATTAGCCTGTACACATTCGTTTTTTATGAGTTGCGGCAATTGTTGTTCTGGAGATTTTTCTTTTGTTTTATGATTAAATAGATTTTTCCAGCCTTTTTGTATTTCAGTATGACCGGTTGTGTAAAAAATAAGTTGGTTTACATCTGTTTCAATCTTTGTTTCGTCATAAATATAGTCATCCGCAAACATACTTAATGTAGTACTTACTACTTCATCAAGCACACATTTTTCATCTTGATTTAATTTCTCAATGCTTTGTGGTGTAGGTATTTGAGAGGTCGGTATAATTGCATAGTGTTCTTTTACTTTTTCGTTATTTACATATCGAGCTCTTGGCTTATCATACACAATTGAAAAATGTTTGTTATATACATTCATTAGTGATTGCAAGTTTTCCTTCAAATAAAGATATTCTTCACTCGTGATGTAGTTACAATCCGTTCTTGGATAAGAAAGTATTTTTTTCTCATACAAACTTTGAACAATATTCTTAGTTTTTTCAGGACTATATTTATACTGTTTATTGATTTTAGATTGTAATGTTGATAAAGAGTGTAGTTTAGGTGATGATGTGCGCTTTTCTTGAGTCTCTAGTTTAGTAATTATGCCTTCTTTAGCATCTTTCAAATTATGCTTTTCTCCCAAGTTGATAATATCTTGTTTGTCAGTTGTTTTTATTTTGGCTTTTCCTTTATAGCAACCATGTTTAGATTCGAACTCCCCAAATATTTCATAAAATGTTTCAGGTTTGAAATTTTCGATTGCTAAGTAACGTTCGTAAATCATATATAACGTTGGCGTTTGAACACGCCCGATTGAGAAAACATCTTGAACACCTTGCGCTTGAAATATTTTTGAATATACAGGGCTTAAATTCATACCAATTAAATAATCACTTGTTTGTCTTGCGTAAGCTTCTTGATAATTTTGATAATCTTGATGGTTGTTTTGTAGTTGTTGAAACCCCTTTTTTATTTCGTTTTCTACAAGAGAGTTTATCCATAGTCTTTTTATAGTTTTGTTTTTAGCTCCGGTCAATTTTAATGTTGAGTAAAAGATGTTACTTCCTTCCCTATCAATATCTGTCGCATTAATCAAAACGTCAGCGTCTTTAAATAAGGATTTAACAATGTTAAATTGTTTGCTTTTCCCCTCGGATACTTTGTATTCAAATGGACTTGGACGATAGGGTAGGTTCTTTAAATCCCAATTATTGATAGGGTTTGAGTAATCTTTCGGCAACTTTAATCCCACTAGATGTCCAAAGCCCCATGTGATTATGACCCTCCCGTCAAACATAGGATTTACGCCTTCGATATAACCGTCTTTTTTGTGTGATATCCCTAAAGCATTGGCATAATCTCTTGCTTGCGAGGGTTTCTCAGCAAAAATAACTGTTTTCATATTGATGCTTCACCTCTTATGTTTTATCTTTCTAATTCGTTATCTTGTTCTTCTACAATTTGTTTTTTTAGATGTCTTGGCGTCTGTTCTAAGCCGTCATTGCTCATTT
>NZ_JAFEPJ010000043.1:0-887 GCF_016893255.1 Staphylococcus sp. GDB20D11A | reverse complement strand
ATTTTATCCCTCCTAACTTGGGAATTTGAAACGAGTTGAAAACGAGTTTCTTCTTGTCTTGATACTATATAGAAATAACTCAAAGATATTAAAAGTCGTTTTATCGTTGATATGACAGTATTTTTATGTATTTTTGTGCGTGAAAGAAAAAATTGACATAAAAAAGCTCCAGTAATATGATTAAGTTACGACGCTTAAATCAATACTGGAGGTCTTTTTATATGCAATATAATACTACTAAATGTATAGACGAAAATCAAGATAATAAAACATTAAAAGATATGACGAAAAGTGGGAAACAACGCCCATGGAGAGAAAAGAAGATAGATAATGTAAGTTATGCAGATATACTAGAAATCTTAAAAATTAAAAAGGCTTTTAACGTAAAACAATGTGGTAACGTCTTAGAGTTCAAGCCTACTGATGAAGGTTATTTGAAGTTACATAAGACATGGTTTTGTAAATCAAAATTGTGTCCAGTTTGTAATTGGAGGCGTGCTATGAAAAATAGTTATCAAGCTCAAAAAGTGATTGAAGAAGTGGTTAAAGAAAAGCCAACTGCTCGTTGGTTATTTCTTACTTTATCGACTAAAAATGCAATAGACGGTGACCATTTAGAACAAAGTTTAAAGCATATGTCTAAGGCTTTTAATAAATTAAAGATGTATACAAAAGTTAAAAAGAATTTGGTAGGATTTTTACGCTCAACTGAAGTAACAGTTAATAAAAATGACGGTAGTTATAATCAACATATGCACGTTTTGTTATGCGTTGAAAATGCGTATTTTAGAAAAAAAGAAAATTATATTACGCAGACGGAATGGGTCGATTTATGGCAAAAAGCATTACAAGTTAATTATCGACCAGTAGCAAATATTAAAGCGATC
>NZ_JAFEPJ010000042.1:0-886 GCF_016893255.1 Staphylococcus sp. GDB20D11A | reverse complement strand
ATTTTATCCCTCCTAACTTGGAAATTTGAAACGAGTTGAAAACGAGTTTCTTCTTGTCTTGATACTATATAGAAATAACGTTCTTTTTTAAAAACATGATTTGTCGTTGATATGACAGTGTTTTTATGTATTTTTGGAGTTGAAAAGAAAATTTGACATGAAAAAACCCCAGTTATATTATTAAGGTGTCGAATCTTAAATAAAACTGGGGGCTTTTTATATGCAATATAATACTACTAAATATATTGACGAAAATCAAGATAACGAAACATTAAAAGATATGACGAAAAGTGGGAAGCAACGCCCATGGAGAGAAAAGAAAATTGATAATGTAAGTTATGCAGACATACTGGAAATTTTAAAAATTAAAAAGGCTTTTAACGTAAAACAATGTGGTAACGTCTTAGAGTTCAAGCCGACTGATGAAGGTTATTTGAAGTTACATAAGACATGGTTTTGTAAATCAAAATTATGTCCAGTTTGTAATTGGAGGCGTGCTATGAAAAATAGTTATCAAGCTCAAAGAGTGATTGAAGAAGTGGTTAAGGAAAAACCGAAAGCACGTTGGTTATTTCTAACACTTTCAACAAAAAATGCTATAGATGGGGATACTTTAGAACAAAGTTTGAAACACTTAACTGAATCATTTAGAAGATTATTTAAATATAAAAAAGTTAGTAAAAATTTAATTGGTTTTATGCGTTCAACAGAAGTAACAGTTAATAAAAATGACGGCAGTTATAATCAACATATGCATGTTTTGTTAAGTGTTGAAAATAGTTATTTTAAGAATAAAGCTAATTATATAACTCAAGAAGAATGGGTTAGTTTATGGCAAAAAGCATTACAAGTTGATTATCGACCCGTAGCAAATATTAAAGCGATC
>NZ_JAFEPJ010000041.1:0-15667 GCF_016893255.1 Staphylococcus sp. GDB20D11A | reverse complement strand
TTGAAGGGAGCATTTCAATTTAATAGGGATGGTCTTTTATTTTTATAAAATATAACAATATTTGACATGATTAATATTTAAAATCGCAATGATTTATCTATAATCTTTTCAAAAAACAAAAAAGTAAGTATGATGGCGTATACGATTGTAAGCCCTTGGACTGATTTTCCCAAAAAGTGTAGCCTATTTGTGATAGTACTGGTAAACTCAAGGTATATACTAAGTGAGTTTTAAAAGAAGGAGCAAACGCATGAAAAGAAGCGATAGGTACTCAAACTCAAATGAACATTTTGAGCATATGAAACACGAACCTCACTATAATACGTATTATCAACCAGTTGGCAAACCGCCGAAAAAGAAAAAAAGTAAACGAATACTATTGAAAATATTATTAACCATTCTAATCATTATCGCATTGTTTATTGGTATCATGTATTTTTTATCTACACGCGATAATGTGGATGAACTAAGAAAAATAGAAAATAAAAGTAGTTTTGTGTCAGCTGATAACATGCCAGAGTATGTTAAAGGTGCCTTTATTTCAATGGAAGATGAACGATTCTACAATCATCATGGATTTGATTTGAAAGGTACAACTAGAGCTTTATTTTCAACGATTAGCGACAGAGATGTGCAAGGTGGTAGTACCATTACACAACAAGTTGTCAAAAATTATTTTTATGATAATGATCGTTCATTTACTAGAAAAGTAAAAGAATTATTTGTAGCTCATCGAGTTGAAAAACAATATAATAAGAACGAAATTTTAAGCTTTTATTTAAATAATATTTACTTTGGGGATAATCAATATACGCTTGAGGGCGCAGCAAACCATTACTTTGGAACAACCGTGAATAAAAATAGTACAACAATGTCTCACATTACAGTTTTACAAAGCGCTATTTTAGCTAGTAAAGTCAATGCACCTAGCGTATATAATATCAATAATATGTCTGAGAATTTTACGCAACGTGTAAGCACGAACTTAGAAAAAATGAAGCAACAAAATTATATCAATGAAACACAATATCAACAGGCTATGTCACAATTAAATCGTTAAATACTTGCATTCATGTGTAAGATACTTGGAACAATAATGTAGAAGGTTTAATTGAAATGTCATAATGATAAAGTTGAATTGTTTCTGCTTAATAAATTTTACAGATTTGCTTGTAATCACACTTTCATTTTAAAAGATGATAGTGTGATTTTTTGTTAGCATCGAAAAATATTTAAAGTTAAACATTTGCTATAGGAAGTGGCTTATTGAATAATAAAAGAGTATTGTATTAAAACTTGAGAAAGTAACGGGGTGATCCAGTGCCGAAGATTACTAAAATAGAAGTTCAAAAGAAAAACAAAGAACGTTTTAATCTTTTTTTAGATGAACAATTTGAAATGGGTATAGATATCGATACATTAGTCAAATTTAATTTAAAAAAAGGGCAACAACTTGAAGCTGCTGATATGGCAGAGATTCAAAAGTATGATCATTATCGCATAGGTTTAAATAAAGCAATCCAATATTTATCATATAAAAAGAGAACTGAAAAAGAAGTTATACAATATTTACAAAAAGAAGAGATATCAGAGCAAGCGATTTCTGAAGTGATTGAATATTGTTATCGCGAAAAGTTAATCGACCATCAAGATTATGCGGAAAGTTTAAAAAATACAATGATTCGCACGACAGATAAAGGACCTAAAATTTATCAACAAAAACTATATCAACTTGGTATAGAACCAAATATCATTGAAATGTTTACAGAACTTTATAGAGAACAACAGGAACTTGATGATATTATCCAAATTGCTGAAAAAATATCTAAAACAAAAAAAGGGCCACAAAATAAGGTTAAAGAAAAAGTAATGCAATCTTTAATTCAAAAAGGGTTTGAAATGGAAACCATTCATGCTGTATTGTATGAAATGGATTTTACACAAGATGAAGCGGTTTTAGACGATTTATTACAACGAGATTTAGAAAAAATTTATAATAAAAATCGAAAGAAGTACACACAACAGAAATTAATTTCAAAAACTATCGAAGGCCTTATGAGAAAAGGATATAAATATGATAAAATTAAAGCTAAATTAGAAGAAAGTGGTATTGCCGATGGAACAGAAGAAATTGAGTGAAATGTCTGAGCCAGAATTAAGACACGAAATACAACTTTATAAAGAGAAAATGAGAAAAGCTGAGATGAATGGTATTTTAAATGAATATGACGTTTATCAAAGTAAAGTAATTGTTGCCGAAAGTTACTTAGTAGACAGAAAAAAGATAGAAATTGGTAAAATTTATAAACTGACTGATGGCAGTAATCAATATTTTAAAGTAGAAAGATTAAAAGGTATTTTTGCGTGGGGGTTTAGATTTAATAGCGATGAACCCGAAGAAGGCTTACCTATAGCGTTATTACAATTATAGAAGGATGAAAATAGATGGGAAGTTCAATTGTTTTAAAGTTACTAAAAGTAACACACTACTATAGGAATAAACAGAATAAGAAATGGTATTTACCTTTTGGATATGATGCTGAAGATATCGATTTAAACAATATTAGTTTACATATTTATCAAGGAGAAGCATTAGGTATAATTGGTGAACCTGAATCTTCCAAAGCGTTGGTAGGTCAATTGTTGGCAGGTGCAATTAAACCTGATAAAGGTAAAGTAGTTTGTACTGAAGATTTGTTCTACGGATATATTGAAGATCAATCGTTAATTCATCAAACTGTTGAAGCTTACACAGCGCAGTTAGTTCAACTATTTCCATATGAAATTAATGATCATAAAGCTGAACAGATTATTCAATATGCACATTTAGGCGATTATAAAACGAAGCCGGTTAACCATATTTCGAAAGCGGCATACGCTCAATTACTATTAAGTATTGCACGCTCATCAAAATCAAATATTATTATTTTAAATCATGTTATTGACTATTTAACACCACAATTTATGGAACGTGCGATTGAATTAACAAATGATTATATTGAAAATAATTTAACGATTGTGTCAATTGGTGATGATATTGATAAAATTTCACAAGTGAGTAACTATATAGCTTGGTTTTCACATGGTCAATTAAGAATGGAAGGGTCACTTAAACAAGTTATTCCATCTTTTAAAGAACATGAACGTGATCGATTAAGTCTAAACTCAAAAGAAGAAATTGAAAACTTTGATTTAGATTGGAAAAAGAATCGTACAAGAATACCGGAGATGACCTATAATTTCAAACGCGTTGAGCGCTATAATCATGCAAAACCGCCTAAGTTTTTAGTGCGTTTTTGGACTTTAGCCTCAGGTACTATTTTAGGCTTAGCATTGATGATGTTGCTCATTTTCAATAATATTGGAATTATTTCGATAACAGATTTTACGAATCGTGCTACGATGCAAAATGAAAATAAAGATCCATATGGCGAAAAGTTAGCTTATGGAATTGCTTTTAATGGCAGTGTGGATATGCAAGGGGATAAACAAGTCACAATTCCAAAATATAGTGTAGTTACAATTACTGGCGAAAATAGTAAAAATTATCGTGTTACCGCCGATAATAAGACTTACTATGTTAGTAAAGATAAATTAGAATATTTTAACCCGGCAGGTTTATATCAAACGCATAGTTTTAAAAAATTAGCGCCATATATGAAATCAAATTATAGTAATTACTATGCATACTTTAACAGTCAATTACATAAAAAGCATAGTTCAGTTATTAAAACTTTAGTTCCTGATGATGATAACCGTTTCGTTGCATCCGTTACACAACAACCGATACAATTACTTTTCAATGATAATAATCAGTTATACGGTTTTGTTTATCCAATTGTAGATAAAAAAGAATTAAAAGATAAGTTTAATATTAACAATAACATTTGGATTACTAAAGTTGGTAATGGATATTGTATTGCCAATTTGAAAGAAGACAAATGGATTTATATTGAATTGTAGGTGTAAAGATGCTAGATAATATTATTTTATATTTTAAAAACTTACCGCATACTAAAAGGTATGTAACAGAACGTTTAAAACAAAGTTGGAAAAGTTTTCTAATCGTATTAGCTGCATGTTTAATACTTATTATTGCAAATGAAACGCTATTTTCCTTTAGTCATTTGACCGATGTTAAAGAGGTGCGATGGTTATTTAGAATTATTGCATTGATTGTTTTTGCGGTATTGATGTTCACAATTTATATCTCTTATCATCATTATATGAATGACTTTTTAGTTACTAAGTTATTTAATATTTCTGCAGCGACGCCAGTAGTTATTATGTCTATTTTAAGTTTTATTATGCTAGTCATTTTGACGATGATTAGTGCATTGGTTAAACCAGTAAACTTCGAAACATCGTATATAGCGCTATTCTATTTTATTGTGATGGCAACTATTTTTGTAGGATTAATATCAGTTACTTTTGGTCTTATTCGACTGTTAACTGAAAAAATAAATATCATATTTTATGGGATTTGTGTATTGTGTTTCTTATTGTTACCAATTATTTTCATACCAAATCCAAATCATGTATTTATCAATCACATCCTAATGCTAAATCCAATGTATTACATTGTTAATGGTATAGCACAATCTATCATATTTGGTATATCAAGTATGGAAAACATTCCATATCATTTTTACTTTATTTTATTCTTATGTTTAATAGCTGCAGTAAATTTCGTATTAGCAAGGTATACGACACACGCAATTTATAATAAAACATCTAAAGTGACACAAACTGATAATCAACAAGATGTTTCAAATGATAGTACAGACGAGGCGGATACTTCTTCATGATGTTTAGCTAACCTGTTGTGTAAATTAATCTGTAAGAATCAGAAACAATTAGAATATAATCTAGATATTGTTTTCCTATACTGATTTTGATATTTCGAGTCATTAAAGGTAGTTTGTTAGCAACAATATAAATTTTAGGTTTTGTAAAAGCATTTATAGTTTTACATTAAAAAACCGGACAGAGTAAAAATCGTTTTGATTTTCATTCTGCCCGGTTGTTCATTTTTTATAGATTAACTTTAGTGAATAATAACTTGAAATTATTTAGCATACAGTTTACGTTGTAACTTATCTTCTGTAAATACCCAGCCAATATAAGAGTGGTCTATGACATTATCGTTTGTTACATGTGCAATTGCCACAAATGAATAATGATCATTTTTTAAATAACGCAAATCAATCAAACGAATTTCAGTAGAACCATCTGCTAACGTTGTTGTTTGCCAACGATAGATTGATGAAAAGTTTAAAAAAGTACGTATATCTTTATTACCTTTGACTTTCCATAAAATGGAGTCTGTTGATAATGTTTGACGTTCCACTTTATCACTAAAGACCACATTCCTACCATATGCTTTTCCAACATAGTCATGTGCATCAGTTTGTATCGCGACACGCCATTCCATAAATTTTATTGTTGGCGCAACAAATACTTTAACAGGGTGATGCTCTTGTTGAATTGCTTTTAAAGCTTGTTGCTTAATTATGGCTCTCATTTTAAAACGAATCATGTAATAAATGATTAGTAAAGCGATTATAGGAAAGAAGACTGCAAATGGATGCAAGCCTATAACCCATAATACAATACCAATACAAAGAACTGTGAAAATAATAGGGTCAAATGTGTTAATCACACTTAATTGAATCCATTTGTTTGTGATAGGTCTAAGTGCTTGTGTACCATAAGAATTGAATATATCTACAAAGACATGTAAAAATACTGCGAGCTGAGCCCACATCCATACATGAAATGGGTTGGTTCCACTAAAGAACGTGAATATTAAAAATGTAATTAAAATTGGCCATAGTATTGTGAAAGGGATGGAATGCGTGATACCTCTATGATGCGAAATATATGTTGCATTGTCCTTTAATTTAAGAACAGTATCCCCATCAGGAATTAATGAACCAACGATAAGGGTTGTAGCTGTTGCACCAAACGTAGAAGCCATTGCTGGATCTTGGGTTGCAAGTGCTGTAAGGCCCACCCCAATTGCGATATGTGTTGCAGTGTCCATATCAGTTCACTCATTTCATAATATTATATATACTATTATAATCCAATTTCGCAAATAACTAAATTAACTTACATACTAACCATGATTTTAATGTACAATAAAAACATTATGAGTAAAGACAATTAATTTTGGTGAGGAAAGGGTTTTATAAATGTATCAGCAGTCTAGTTTTAAAGAAAATTTGATACACTGGTTTGATGAAAATCAAAGAGAAATGCCATGGCGACAAACGACCAATCCGTACTATATTTGGTTAAGTGAAGTCATGTTACAACAGACACAAGTTAAAACAGTTATTGACTATTATCATCGTTTTGTTGAACGATTTCCAACTGTGGAAGTTTTGAGTCAAGCTTCGGAAGATGAAGTGTTAAAGTACTGGGAAGGCTTAGGATATTATAGTAGAGCTCGAAATTTTCATACGGCTATTAAAGAAGTTCATGATAAATATGAAGGCTTAGTTCCCAAAGATCCTGATCAATTTATAGCGTTAAAAGGTGTTGGCCCATACACACAAGCTGCAGTAATGAGCATTGCATATAACGTACCACTAGCAACTGTAGACGGAAATGTTTTTCGAGTATGGTCTAGATTGAATGATGACTATCGAGATATTAAATTACAATCGACGAGGAAATCGTACGAACAAGAATTATTACCGTATGTTACTACAGAATCTGGAACGTTTAATCAAGCTATGATGGAATTAGGGGCATTAATTTGTACACCGAAAAATCCATTATGCTTATTTTGTCCAGTTCAAGAAAACTGTGTGGCATTTGATAAAGGTACATTTGAAAAGTTACCTGTTAAATCTAAAAATGTAAGTAAAAAAGTAATTGAGCAATCCGTCTTTTTAATTAGAAATAATCAAGGTCAATATCTGTTGCAAAAGCGTAGCGAAAAATTATTGCATGGTATGTGGCAATTTCCTATGTTTGAAAGTGAGCATGCTAGACGTGAAATGACTGAAAAAATCGGTCATGACATTCAACCAGTAGAAACACCTATTTTTGAGTTGAAGCATCAATTTACTCATTTAACATGGAAGATAAAGGTATACGCCGTTTCAGGAACAATTAACATTGAAACATTACCAGATGACATGATTTGGTTTGATTTAAGTGATCGAGATCAATATACATTCCCTGTACCTATGTCAAAGATTTATCAATTTATAAATGGGTAACATTCGATGATTAATAAGATTATCGGAAAATATAGTGACATTAATTTTAAAAATGTATAAATGATATCTTTAAATCTCATAGAATAACAATGTCAAAAAGTTAAAGTGTTGATATATAAAAGTGATGATTTTATATACTTTAAATGGGACATGTAAATCTCTGTTGTAGTACTTAGCAATATTACCGAGTTTAATCATTAAGTAGTAAAATCTTATTTCGTAAAAATATGTATTTATATAATACTATTTCTGAAATATGCTATAATTTATAATGGTTAAATTAACAGAAGGTGGTGTGGAGTATGGTCAGAGAATCCATACCTAAAGAAGGGGAAAACATTAAAATTCAGAGTTATAAACATGATGGTAAGATTCATCGCGTTTGGTCTGAAACAACAATATTAAAGGGTACTGATCATGTTGTCATTGGTGGCAATGATCATACGTTAGTAACTGAAAGTGACGGAAGAACTTGGATAACACGTGAACCGGCAATTGTTTACTTTCACTCAGAATATTGGTTTAATGTTATCTGCATGTTTAGAGAAGATGGAATTTATTACTATTGCAATTTGTCATCACCATTTGTTTGTGATGAAGAGGCATTAAAATATATAGACTATGATTTAGATATTAAAGTATATCCAAACGGAAAGTATCATTTATTAGATGAAGATGAATATGAGCAACATATGAATCAAATGAATTATCCGCATGATATTGATATTATTTTAAGACGCAACGTGGACATTCTTCAACAATGGATAGAACAGAAGAAGGGCCCATTCGCGCCAGATTTTATCAAAGTTTGGAAAGAACGTTACAAAAAAATTAGACAATATTAAGCAAATAAAGTGTAAATACTGATTAAATCATTTATATTGACTTAGTGATGTAAAGAAGTATGATAACTTTTGCTGTCGTGTGGGGACACAGTATCCATAGATTAAATTGAATAGAATATAACATACGAATAAGACAACGTATTTAATCACATGAATATGACAGAGGTTGAGATATCTTAATTTTAAAAATGTAAATTGTAAGAAGGATTTACATCTACAAATTATGTATCCAACCTCTATTCATTTTTATGCTTATGAATAGGATAGGGCAATAGATTAGGGGGGGATTGTATGATTAAACGATATTTGCAATTTGTTAAGCCATACAAATATCGTATTTTTGCAACGATTATTGTTGGGATAATTAAGTTTGGTATACCAATGCTTATACCACTTTTAATTAAATATGCAATAGATGGCGTGATTAATAACCACGCACTAACGACTGATGAAAAAGTTCATCATTTAACTATTGCAATTGGTATCGCATTATTTATTTTTGTAATAGTGAGACCACCAATTGAATTTATACGTCAATATTTGGCGCAATGGACAAGTAATAAAATATTGTATGATATACGTAAAAAGTTATATAACCATTTACAAGCTCTAAGTGCGAGATTTTATGCTAATAATCAAGTAGGTCAAGTAATATCTAGAGTGATTAATGATGTTGAACAAACAAAAGATTTCATTTTAACCGGGTTAATGAATATTTGGTTAGATTGTATAACAATTATTATTGCACTATCCATAATGTTCTTTTTAGATGTGAAATTGACTTTAGCAGCACTGTTTATCTTCCCATTTTACATTTTAACGGTGTACGTTTTCTTTGGAAGATTAAGAAAATTGACGCGTGAAAGATCTCAAGCATTAGCTGAGGTTCAAGGATTCTTGCATGAACGTGTTCAAGGTATTTCAGTCGTTAAAAGTTTTGCGATTGAAGACAATGAAGCGAAAAACTTTGATAAAAAGAACACTAATTTCTTAACACGTGCGTTGAAACATACAAGATGGAATGCCTACTCCTTTGCCGCAATTAATACAGTTACAGATATTGGACCAATAATTGTCATCGGTGTTGGTGCATATCTTGCTATTTCTGGATCAATCACAGTAGGTACACTTGCAGCATTTGTTGGATACTTGGAGTTATTGTTCGGGCCTTTACGTCGTTTAGTCGCATCATTTACAACTTTAACGCAAAGTTTTGCTTCAATGGACCGTGTATTCCAATTAATTGACGAAGATTATGACATTAAAAATGGTGTTGGTGCTCAACCTATTGAAATTAAACAAGGTCGTATTGATATTGATCATGTTAGTTTTCAATATAACGATAACGAAGCTCCAATTTTAAAAGATATTAATTTGAGTATTGAAAAAGGAGAAACAGTTGCTTTCGTAGGTATGAGTGGTGGTGGTAAATCAACATTAATTAACTTAATACCGAGATTTTACGATGTAACTTCTGGGCAAATTTTAATAGATGGTCACAACATTAAAGATTTTTTAACGGGAAGTTTAAGAAATCAAATAGGATTGGTGCAACAGGATAATATTTTATTCTCTGATACAGTTAAGGAAAATATTTTACTTGGTCGTCCAACAGCAACAGATGAAGAAGTAGTTGAAGCGGCGAAAATGGCTAATGCACATGACTTTATTATGAACTTGCCACAGGGATATGACACTGAAGTAGGTGAACGAGGTGTTAAATTATCAGGTGGTCAAAAACAAAGATTATCGATTGCTAGAATATTTTTAAATAATCCGCCAATTCTTATCCTGGATGAAGCAACAAGTGCACTTGATTTAGAAAGTGAATCCATTATTCAAGAAGCATTAGATGTGTTGAGTAAAGATCGAACGACACTTATCGTAGCGCATCGCTTGTCTACTATTACACATGCTGACAAAATTGTCGTAATTGAAAATGGACATATTGTTGAAACAGGTACGCATCGTGAATTGATTGCAAAACAAGGTGCTTACGAGCATTTATATAGCATTCAAAACTTATAAAGTATTAGTTGTTTGACTTCAGTACAATTTTGTAGGGAAGATTTGTAACAGGATGGTGGGGTCATAACATAGAAAAAGCAGTAAGAGATTTTCTTAATTGAAAATAATCTTACTGCTTTTTTAAATTTAATTTCGAGATTCAATATTACTTTATCTCATTGTGGTTTAATTACAGGAATTGTTTTAATGTTATAAATCAAAGTCTTCTTCAACAATTTCAATGTCTGCATCAGATCTATGATATGTGAAAAAGCTAATTCTTATGCGGTCTAAATGCTCTAAATGGTGTCGATACTCTTCGATGGCTGCAACAATTTGCATAACATTGGCAAACGAATATTCCGTTTGATAAGGATGATTTATTAACTCATGCTGAAATGTAGACAATAAATCTTTTTTCTGCGGATTATCTAACTCATAATCAACATGTGTCACATTATAACGTGCTTTTTTAGAAAGGCTAGCTAAAATTTGCTCGTGAAAAGCAGTTAATGAATCTAAATCTAATTTGATTTGTAATAGGAAATTGTTATTAAGTAAATATAAGTCGTTTTGATAACGCGACAATTTGTTTAATACTTCATAAGCTTGTCTAGTCGTCTGAACTACTTCTCTGAAAAGTATTTTCTTTCTATTCTGTTGGTGAATATGTTTTTTTGTAATAGGACGTTCTTCGCTATAGTAATCATAAATTTTCTCTAACTTTTCGACACGTTGTTTTAAATTATGACTATCTTGTTTAATATTATTAAACTCCGTCGTATCATTTAATACTAATTTAAACCACATAAAAATATCTGAGGATATATTTAATGAATTATAGTAAATTTTTGTTTCAAATTTAGGTGGTAGAAACACAAAGTTAACTAGAGATGAACTTATGACACCAATCATTACAAGTACAAACCTGTAAAAGGCGGTAATATAGAAAGAACCGGTATGTTGTCCCATAATGATTAATGCTGTTACACTCGCCAAAGTAGCAACATGTGCTAAATTAAATTTAAATAAAATAGCAATAAGTACTATGACGGTAACACCCATAATGATAAAATTATCGCTAAAAATTGTTACCATTGTAACAGAAAGTATGGCACCTATAATGTTGCCTAATGCTTGATCAGAAACTGTTTTAAATGAACGATAAATACTAGGTTGCATTGCAACAACAGCACTGACACCAGCTAAGGCTTTCAGACCAACATCATCAGGTAGTAAAGAAGCGATAGACATAGCTAAAATAATGGCTATACCAGTTTTAAAAATCCGAGCTCCTAGTCTCAAAAATAATGACGCCCCTTTTAAGTTTATTGAATATCTAATATTCGTATTCATTACTGTTATACACTTACTAGTTACAAAATTCAAGCTTATTTATAGTTGTTAAAATAAATCATACATAATACTGATAGCGATGTAAAACTTTAGTCAGAGATTAAAAGAGTATAAATTTGTAAAATAAAAACTCACATAGTGACATATCAAGTTAAACGTTAATAGTTAACGATATAAAATGAATCTACTATGTGAGCATCTGTTTTATTTTAATTCAATTTAAAATATACTTCCTTAAAAGTTATTTCATTTGACTAAAAGCATAGTCTGCAGCTTTTAAAGTTTGTTTAATATCTTCTTCTGTATGTTCAGTTGTTAAGAACCAAGCTTCAAACTTAGAAGGTGCTAAATTGATACCTTGATTTAACATTAATTTGAAAAATTTACCGAACGCTTCGCCGTCAGAATGTTCAACTTGATCATAATGTGTGACTTTTTCATCTGTAAAGTACAATGTTAAAGATCCGTAAATACGATTAATTGTAGCTGTGATATTATGTTTTTCGATTAATTTAAGTAAACCTTCTTCTAGTTGTTGGCCTAAGCTGTCTAATTTTTCATAAACACCGTCTTGTTCTAGTACTTCAAGTAATGCAATACCTGCTTTCATAGATAATGGGTTACCAGCCATTGTACCAGCTTGATATGCAGGTCCTAGAGGTGCTACTTGTTCCATAATATCTTGACGTCCACCATAGCCTCCAATTGGTAAACCACCGCCAACAATTTTACCAAATGCAGTTAAATCAGGGATAACACCTAATAAGTCTTGAGCGGCACCGTAATGGAAACGGAATGCAGTAATTACTTCATCATAAATCACTAGTGTCCCGTTGTTATGTGAAATTTCATTAACCTCTTCTAAAAATCCAGGTTGAGGCATTACCATTCCAAAGTTACCAACAATTGGTTCTACTAATACTGCGGCAATTTCATCACCCCAAAATTCAATTGCTTCTTTATATGCGTTAATATCATTGAAAGGAACAGTAATGACTTCACGTGCTACGCTTTCTGGAACGCCAGCTGAATCTGGAGAACCGAGCTGAGATGGGCCGCTACCTGCTGCAACCAATACTAAATCAGAATGGCCATGATAAGATCCAGCAAATTTTATAATTTTATTTCTTTTAGTATATGCACGTGCAACACGAATTGTTGTCATGACTGCTTCTGTTCCAGAATTTACAAAGCGAATTTTCTCAAGAGATGGAATTGCATCACGTAATTTTTTGCTGAATTCAATTTCTAGTTCAGTCGGTGTACCAAATAAAACACCTTTAGCAGCTTGTTCTTGAATTGCATTAGTAATATGAGGATGTGCATGCCCCGTAATAATTGGACCGTATGCTTGAAGGTAATCAATAAATTTATTGCCATCGACATCATATAAATATGCACCGTGTCCTTCTTTCATAACAACAGGTGCACCGCCTCCTACAGCTTTATAAGAACGAGAAGGGGAATTGACACCGCCTAGAATATATTCGTTTGAAAGTTGTTGTAAACGTTCACTTTCACTAAAATTCATTTATATCAACCTCTTTTAATTTAATATTTTCATCTAATATCGTATCATAAAATTATTATAATGAAGAAAAAGGTGATTATATGTTGCAAAAAGGAGAACAATTTCCAATATTTAAATTAGAAAATCAGGACGGAACTGTCATTACAAATGATACATTAAAAGGTAAAAAGGCGATTATATATTTTTATCCTAGAGATAATACACCTACTTGTACCACAGAAGCTTGTGACTTTAGAGACAATTTAGAAATGTTCAATGATTTAGATGTTGCAGTATATGGTATAAGCGGTGATTCAAAGAAAAAACACCAAAATTTTATTGAGAAACACGGATTGAATTTCGATTTATTAGTAGATGAAGATTTTAAATTAGCTAAAGAAACTGGCGTATATCAGTTAAAAAAATCATTTGGCAAAGAAAGTATGGGCATTGTAAGAACGACTTTTATAATAGATGAACAAGGTAAAGTATTAGATGTTATCGAGAAGGTTAAAGTTAAAACACAAATAGAAGAACTTAAAAACATTTTGGGGTGACATATATGAGAGTTGTTGGGTTGAATCGTATGCGTGAAGTTGAAACTGAATTACAACAACGCTTTTCAGATGTAGATTTTAAATTTTATAAAAAAGCATCAGAAATACCTGAGAGTGACTTGGCTGATTTAGATATATTAGTTGGTTATGATGGCGGTATCAATGAGGCATTTTTACGACGTTGTCCAAATTTAAAATGGATCGCATGGTTTGCAACGGGTGTAAATACGTTACCGTTAGATTATATTGCAGATCACGGCATACTTTTAACTAATGGAAAAGGTGTTCAAGCTAAACAATTATCTGAATACATTTTAGCTTTCATTTTAGATGATTATAAAAAGATGAAGCTATCATATGATAACCAACGACAACATATATATGATTCGAAAATAACTGGTAAACGCCTTTCAGGACAAACAGTTTTATTTTTAGGTACAGGTGCAATTGCTACTAAAACTGCGAAGTTAGCAAAGGCTTTTAATATGAATTTAATTGGTCTGAGTAAGTCAGGTCAGAACAAAGATGAGTTTGATGAGATATATACTATCGAATCACTTGAAAGCACATTACCAAATGCTGACATTGTTATAAATGCTTTACCAGAAACGCAAGAAACGATTCATTTACTAAAGAAAAAACATTTTGAATTAATGAAAGATGAAGCACTTTTTATAAATATAGGACGAGGTAGCATAGTTAAAGAACCGCTCTTAATAGAAATATTAAAAAGTAGAGTTATTCGACATGCATATTTAGATGTGTTTGAAAATGAACCTTTGAAACCTAATCATGAATTATATGAATTGGATAATGTAACTATAACAGCGCATATAACTGGTAATGATTATGAAGCAAAGTATGACTTATTAGATATTTTTAAAAACAATCTAGTTAATTTTCTCAATAAGAATGGTCTAATTGAGAATGAAGTCGATGCTAAAAAAGGCTATTAAATGAAATCATCATGTAAATATTGACACGCGCGCAATACTACAGTTATATTTATAGTAAGTAATAATAATTATTATATAAGAAAGATGGTGATATAGATGAGTGTTGAAATAGAATCAATTGAACATGAACTAGAAGAATCAATTGCATCATTGCGACAAGCAGGCGTAAGAATTACACCTCAAAGACAAGCAATATTACGTTATTTAATTTCTTCACATACTCATCCAACAGCTGATGAAATTTATCAAGCACTTTCACCTGATTTTCCAAATATAAGTGTTGCGACAATATATAATAACTTAAGAGTGTTTAAAGATATTGGAATTGTAAAAGAATTAACATATGGAGACTCATCAAGTCGATTCGACTTTAATACACATAATCATTATCATATTATATGTGAACAATGTGGTAAGATCGTTGATTTTCAATATCCACAGTTAAATGAAATTGAAAGATTAGCTCAGCATATGAATGACTTTGACGTAACACATCATCGAATGGAAATTTATGGAGTTTGTAAAGAATGCCAAGATAAATAATTTAACTTTGGTAGTATGACAAATTAAAAAATCGTTAGCTTACTTCATATAAGTAAGCGTAATATTTAAGAAGTTAAACGACATGAAAGTTGTTTAACTTCTTTTTTATGCTTATTCTGAAAAATATTTAAATAGAAGAAAAGAACATTCTAACTACGGAAGTTGTATTAACTAATAACTAGTATCCTTTATAAATAAACATAAAAATATTCAAACGAAGGTTTACTAAATAACTATCCATAAAGTGAGGATAAGTTTGTTTGTAAAACTGAAGTAAAAAGCGTAAGGAATTACACTTTAGATACATATAGTACTTACGAATAGAAAATAATCCCTTCAACAGTAATTTTTAAACAAAAATAAGTGTTGTTTTATGTTGACTCTACTAAAATAACTTGATATTATATAAAAGTCGTCAAACGGCACTAATATTTAAAAAACAAATGTTTTAAGTTGTTGATTTAAAATATTAATAAAGTGTAAATTTGACTATTGAAATTCGAACAAATACATAATAAAATAATATTTGTTGAATTAATTGAGTTAGGAAATTTATTTTTTAGAAATAAAATAATTAAAAATAATTCTTGACTTACAAAAACTTACGAGTTATAATTAAATCTTGTAAGTGACAAACGAACATTGAAAACTGAATGAC
>NZ_JAFEPJ010000040.1:0-4063 GCF_016893255.1 Staphylococcus sp. GDB20D11A | reverse complement strand
AAACTGTCCAGCTTAATTTGACAATCTAAATATAATAAACATGTGCTCACTAATAATAATATTTTTTTCATGAAAAGATACTCCTTTCAAAACATAAATAAAATATACGAAACAAACAATTTGAAACAATTCACCTTTTTAAATAATATCTTTAATTTGTTGCTCAAGTACCAATTGTTTTTATAATATGCCAATTTTTGTTTATTTAATCTAAATTGTGTCAATCTCGCAACTCTGACATATTCTGCACCACAGACTTTACCAGTAAATATTCGATGTCTACCGCCACCATTGCCACCTTCATGCATATAGGTTATCACATGCCCTTTGTCATCAAGTAGCAAACTAAAATAGAGTTCTCCAATATCCAATGTTTGATAACTTTGATTCCAATTTTCCCAACCTAACGATTTTAGAAAACCTAAACAGCCTTGTATTTTTTGGGGTTTAAGGTTAGGCGCGTTACCATGAAAGTTCTGTTCTAGCGACCATTTCACTAATTCAAACTACTTGTAGCCAATATTCCCAAATAAGTTACTCCCAATGACTTTAGAAAAGGGAATGATCACATTCGTTACATCGCCTAAATCATCAAACAAAAAGCGTTCATAGGGATAGTTCTGAATGACTATCGGCTTAATATCTGTGATATGGTTTTCGGGCACACCTAAAGTCTCTAAATAAGCCTCCACTTGCGTAAAGTGGTTCAAAAACGCAATCCCTATCTCTTTTTCATTCACAACTATCTCTCCTTCCTAAATATTAAAGTTATCAAACATCAAGAAACATACGTTTTGCCATCGATTGGAACGCATTTTTCGGTTCAAATTGTGAAATATCCTGCGTTTTTGTTTTAGTATCGTCAAGTTTCTGTTGGTCGTTCAGCACATGTTCAACAAAGACACGTTTAAATGTTTGCATCATGTAGGCTTCTAGATCACAGATATTTTCATTTTTTTGTCGGCTTAATAGTTTGATACGTCGTAAAGCTTCCCCAATAGCATAGGTACAGGCTTCATACGTAACACGTTCATCTACAGGTGCGTGGTGATTATAACTGGCTTTCGCTTTATTCAGTACAGATTTAATACAACGAATTTCAGTATTACTAAAATGTTTTAAGTTCAATTGTACATAGTCTGGTAAGTGTTGAAGTAACATCTCTTGTTCGACTTGTTGTTCGTTAAATGTATCCTCTGTGTTGTGTTGATGATTTGGATGACTTGAATGATTTGTTTGTGGTGAATCATTTATTTCATGTACTTCATCAATATTATTATCATACGTATCATTCATATCATTAGAATCAATATCACTAGAATAAGTATAACTAAAATAAGTATAACTAGTGCGACATTTTTTAACTTCCCATGCCGACAATTTTTTACTTCCAGTGCCGACAATTTTTAACTTCCCATGCCGACAATTTTTTACTTCCTTGTCATCACTAGCTTTAGGGAGTGAAATATATAATCTATTCGATTTACCAAAAGATGCACGCTTATTAATCATTAGACTCGAAACAATCAATTCTTTTTTGATACGTTCTACTTTTCGTGTACTCACATCTAAAATGTTTGCCATATTGTCATTAGAGAAACAACAATAGACTGCACCATTTTCATCCGAGAAATGATTTTTATAGATACTATACTCATAACGACTCAGATAAATCGCATAAGCAATGATAGATTCAGCCGCTAAAGATTGATATTTGGGATTTTCAAATAAAGCATGAGGAAGACGATAAAATTCGTCAACATCATAGGCATAGAAATAGTTATCATAGGGCTTTTTGGGATATAAACGATTCGGTTGATTGTTACCGAGACGCACGTCTTCTAATAAACCAAATTCAATCAATTGTTTTTTTAGTTTGATTACCGTTGGTTTCGACATATTAAGTTTCGTCATCAGTTCTTGATTCGTATAAATGGAGAACAAACGCCCCTCATTATCGATAAATTGGGACTGAATGCCATGTTGCTTAGCATTAGCTTTCGATAAGCTTTGACGCTCAGAAATTAATGCATAGAGCAATTTGGCTTTCGCTGGTAAAGTTTTAAATGTAGGATCTTCAAATAAAAATTTGTATAGTTTTGTAAAACGTAGTGATTGAGACATAATAAAAACCTCTTTCCTTATTTGTTTTGGTTAGAGGTAATAAAACGCTTACGATGGGGATGTTGAATTTATATAGTTGATACATAAATTGTTTACAGTTATAATAAATATTATTGTATATATTAAAACGTTCACTCGCGTTTTACTATCTCTGAAACATTCAGTTGCGACTAACAACTGAATGTTTTTGTATATCTATAAGGATAACAAAACATAGGAATATAAACAATAATAGGGTAACAAAAACAAATCACATGTAACATGTGATTTGTTTTTGTTAGAGTTGATTTTTTGGAATTGTATAACAGTAACTTGTGACATGTCACAAGTTACTGTTATAATATAATATATTATAACAGTAAGGAGTGTTGTATATGTCAGTTATAACTATTGGTAATTTTAAAGGAGGGGTAGGAAAAACTACTGTATCAACTTTATTATCATATATTGGCTCTGAAAGGTATGATAAAAGAATTCTATTAGTTGATTTTGATCCTCAGGGGAACGCTACCCAAATTATGAAAAGAACATATCCAGAAGCAATAGATGAAAAACAAACATTTATAGATGCTCTTAAAACAGGGGAATTAGAAGATAGTATTATAAATTTATCAACGAAATTATCTTTATTACCTGCAGATTCTTCACTAGCTAATTTGTCAGATATTATTGCAAAAACAGATATTATAAAAAAGCGATATATACTTAAAACAGTTATTGATCAAATTAAAAAAAATTATAATTTTGACTACATTTTTATAGATGTACCACCAACGATAAATTCAGATTTTACAAATAATGCTGTATATGCAAGCGACTACATTGCTATGGTATTCCAGACACAACAATCAGCGTATGAAAGCAGTTTATCATTTGTTAATTTTTTAAGAGATAGAAAAAAAGAATCAAATTTACCGTTTGAATTAATAGGTGCGATACCTGTATTAATCAAGAAAAATGGTAATATTGATGAATATATATTAGAAATATCTAAAAAGACTTTTTCAAATGCTCTGTTTAAAAATCAAATATTTCAAAGAGAAAGAATTAAGAAATTCGGTGCAGAAGGTATTAGGGATAAAGATGTTCATGATAAAAGAGTTTTGCATATGTTAGAAGCGATATATAAAGAATTGATTGAAAGAATAGAATTAATAGAAGGATAGGTGATTGCAATGGCAGGATTTTTAGATAATATTAAAGTCGTAGGACAACAGAAAAGAGGATTTTTAGATGACATAGACACTTCAGCAGTGAAGTATACAGAAAATTATAAGCCAATGGCTAAAAGTTCGACTATGAGAGTTGATACTCTGATAAAAAGAAGACTTAGTCAAATGGCGTTAGACAAAGACACGTCCATAAAGGCAATATCAGATAAAGTTTTACAAGAATTTTTAGAGAAAAATAATTATTAATAGAAGTGGTTTAGTTTTTTAGATGTTCAGATTTGATTTTACAAAAGAAATTATCTCATTATCATAGACTAATTAGGTTTTAAATCATTATTTTTAAGTTCTTTAATTCTAATATAGAGAAGTTTAAAGAGTGCATTCTTTAATAAGAACGCACTCTTTTTTGTTATTTTGTAGCAGCTAGAATATATATTTTTTGCAAATATTATTTTTTGCCCTGGTAATTCATGATTTTTATAGCGTTCATAAATATCTTCATCTTGATATTTACACCATTCAATTAGTAAATCCGGTTCTGTTGCAAAGTTAAATTTATAGTATAATTTTAACTTTGCAACAGAACCGAAAATGCTCTGCACTCAATGTTTTCAGCTTTACCTTCTCATATATTTAAATCAATTACTTTTAATTGTGGTAAGGAGTTTTCAAACTGGAAAACAATATGCAACTGTCATGATATATCTATATTTTTTGCTGATCCAGGCACGCCATCACAGAGAGGCTTAAATGAACATTCTAACGGA
>NZ_JAFEPJ010000004.1:0-1754 GCF_016893255.1 Staphylococcus sp. GDB20D11A | reverse complement strand
AAAACGTTTTCACTTCGCCAACCCATTTTTAATTTTTTTTTCTTTTTATTTTTACGTTTTAGACATAAAAAAAAGAGACCTTGCGGTCTAAATGTGAAATGCTCCCTTCAAAGTAGACATTGAAAAAATGAAAACTTTGAAGGGAGCTTTATTTATGTCAATAAAACCTAAAGTAGACATAGATGTACTGCTATATATGTTTCAAGAATATGAAAAAGGCGTGTCGTTTCAATACTTAATCGATACATTACAATTAGATATTAATGTCAATACTTTGTATCCTAAGTATAAATATTATAAAACCCATGGTATTGAAACACTACTTACACAAAAACAATACAATCACTATTCAAAGGAACTAAAATTAAAAGTTGTAAATGAATATTTGAATTCAAATCAATCAACCCAAGATCTCGCAATCAAATACAATATTCGTAGTTCGACACAAGTCAAAAATTGGATAAAAATGTATACTGTAGGAAAAGAGATTAAGAGTCAATCTCCGAAAACTGGGGTGTATATCATGAAAGCAAGAAAAACCACATTTGAAGAACGTGTCACAATTGTTGAATATTACTTGAATCATAAACAATCTTATAGAGAAGTTGCAGAACACTTTAATATCTCATACGGTCAAATTTACCAGTGGGTTCAAAAGTATCAAGCACATGGTAAAAATGGATTAGTAGATGGCAGAGGCAAAGGAAAACCGAAATCTATTATGACGCCAGAAGAACAAAAGGAAGCTGAAATTCAAGCATTAAAAGCACAAAATCGATTATTAGAGATGGAAAATGACGTTTTAAAAAAGTTTCAAGCATTGGAAAGAGAGATGATTCAAAGAGAAAACAAATCACGGCATACAAAACGATTGAAGCGTTAAAACATCAATACCCTATCCAACGCTTGTGTCGTATTTTAGGCATTTCTAGAGCGAGTTATTATAAGTGGGTACATTATCAATCGAGTGAACTTGAATTAGAGAATGAACAACTTAAGCGAGAAATAGAATCAATCTATCATAAGTATAACGGTATTTATGGCTATCGTCGCATTTATATCTATATTCGATTAAAACTAGGTAAACAAGTAAACCGAAAGCGAATTTATCGTTTGATGAAAGAACTTAATTTAAAAGCGGTAATACGTCAAAAGCGAAAACCTTATCGCCGTTCAACGCCACAAATCACATCAGAAAATAAGCTTAATCGACAATTTGACATTGATACGCCAAATAAAGTTTGGTTAACAGATGTAACAGAATTTAAAATCAAAGAAGGTAGTAAGATATATTTGAGTGCCATTTATGACTTAGGTGTTAAACGTATTGTTAGTTATGAGCTAGGCCCTTCTAACAATAATCAATTAGTATTTAAAACATTCAATCAAGCGATAGAAAAAGTAGAAAATACCAAAGGTATTTTATTTCATAGTGACCGAGGTTTTCAATATACATCGAAAACATTTAAACATATGTTGGATGAATGTGACATGATTCAAAGTATGTCACGTGTTAGCAAATGTATCGATAACGGTCCAATGGAAGGTGTATGGGGTACAATAAAAAGTGAAATTTTTAGAGGAAATAAGCACTTTAAATTTAATAGTGTAGAAGAAGCTACAAAAACAATTCATGATTTTATTCTTTTCTTTAATCATGAAAGAATTACATTAAAAATGGCTGATTCTGTATAACAACAAAACCAACCATTAATTTTAATTATTTAATTGTCTACTAGACTGGGTGCAGTTCA
>NZ_JAFEPJ010000039.1:36367-49427 GCF_016893255.1 Staphylococcus sp. GDB20D11A | reverse complement strand
AATTATACGGACTTTATCTTATATTTCGTAAGTATTGTTACTGCAAATATTATTGTTAAAAATAATAATTTAATTAAAACATTGATACAAACCATAGCCGGGTACATGGTCTTTGCAATTGGTTTGAAGTATTTAACTAAACGTAAAAATAAATGACATCTATACAAAAACAGCTATGACTTTACTTTGTCATGGCTGTTTTTTAATTGGGAGTTGGACAGAAATGATATTTTCGCAAAATTTATTTCGTCGTCCCACCCCAACATGCATTGACGTATGCTCACTGAATTTCATAAGAAAGGAGTTCACAAGATGACCGTAGATATTGGACGGATTTATGACAATAAAGATAATACCGACGCTATTCGTATCCTAGTCGATAGAGTCTGGCCAAGAGGTATTTCGAAAAGAACTGCAAACCTAGATTATTGGTTAAAAGACATTGCCCCTTCTACTGAGTTGCGACAATGGTTCCAACATGATCCTAAACTTTTTGGAGCTTTTAAAGAAAAATACGAAAAAGAATTACGTGATCAGGATGCACAAAAAGATGCTTTTGAAAAATTAAAGGATATTGTAAATCAGCATAATCATGTTCTATTGTTATATGCAGCAAAAGATACTAAACATAACCAAGCTGTAGTACTACAGCAGCTGCTCAATACTTAGGTATATATGTTTATCGTGAATCACTATACATGTCGCTAACTTCATTTCTAATATTTATTTTTAAAAAGCATAATTACTACAATTAATTGAACTTTGATAATTACTAAACTTGAACAACATTTTACTTTAACAAAATAAAGTTTTAAAATATTAATTATTGGGTTTTACATAGTAATTAGAAAGAGAGTGTTAATGAAATGAAGTTTAAAAGACTAGCAACTATATTTTCTGCAGTATTAGTGTTATCAGGATGTGGCTCAATGCATTCATCTGGCAAAGACTTAAATATTTCGTTACCGTTAAAAACAAAGTCTATTGCACCTTATGAAACAGATGTACCAGTTAAGATTGGTGCTGCAGAATCATTATTTAAAACAAATGATCAAGGAAAAATAGAAAAAGTATTAGTGAAATCGTATCATCAACCAAATGATACAACGTTAGATATAGAATTAAAAGATAATATTAAATTTCAAAACGGTCAAAAATTGACTGCAGAAAAAGTGAAATCTAGCCTTGAAAATAGCATGAAAAAAAGCGACTTGGTCAAATATTCATTACCAATATCATCAATTACCGCTAAAGGTCAAAAACTGACAATTAAAACCAGCTCCGCTTACCCTGAACTTGTATCTGAATTAGCTAATCCTTTTATGGCAATTTATGATACAGATGCTAAATCAGATGTTAATCAAACTCCTGTTGGTACAGGCCCTTACCAAATAAAAGATTATAAGCAATCTCGAAAAATATCATTGTCGAATTTTAAGGACTATTGGCAAGGTAAACCGAAACTTGATCATATTACTGTGACGTACCAAGAAGACGGCAATAATCGCGTCAGAAATTTAGAATCTCAAAAAGATGATTTAATAACTGATGTCCCAGTTAATAAAGTTCAAGACATAGAAAACAATCAAAATTTAAAAGTGTCAAAAGAATCTGGATTTAGAACTTCTTTAATTATGTATAATCATACTAATAAAAAAATGACTAAATCCGTTCGTGAAGCATTAGATCATATCATTGATAGACAAGGTATTGCAGATCATATTTATCAAGGTTACGCGAAACCTGCAACGAGTCCATTTAATGATAAAATTCCATATATTAAAGAACCTAAGTTAACCAAACAAAATATCGAACAAGCAAAAACGTTATTAGCTAAAGATGGTTATACAAAAGAACACCCTTTAAAAATTAAGTTAATTACGTATGACGGTCGTCCAGAGCTATCGAAAATTGCGCAAGTATTACAATCAGATGCTAAAAAAGCTAATATTGAAATCGACATTAAAAGTGTTGATGACATAGAAGGTTACTTAACAGACCGTTCTGCATGGGATGCAACGATGTATAGTTTCGGAACGATTCCTCGTGGAGATACAGGCTATTTCTTTAATCAAGCATATAAAAAAGATGGTGCTATTAATAAAGGAGACTACAATAATAGCAACGTTGATGCTTTAATTAATCAATTGAATCACACTGTAGATGTTAAGGAACGTCACAATATTTCTAATGATATTATTAAATTATCAAGTCGAGATGTACCAAACAGTTATATTGCTTACAACGATCAAATAGTCGCTGCTAACTCTAAGGTTAAAAATTATAAAGTAACACCTGAAGGTATCTATTTAATCGATTATCGAACAACGATTGAACGATAAGAGAGTGTGGGACATTGATTTATGTCTCAGCCCTGCTTCAACTATAAAAACCACGCCGAAGTCATTCAATATGATTATGGCGTGGTTTAATTTGCTTATATGATTGTATTAATTTCTGTTTGATGAATTTCAATAAAATGATTATTACATACTTTCAGTGAATCATGTTCATTTTATATAAACCTAATTGTCACTATTTGTTTAACGTGAAACACTTTTTTAACTCCAAAAAAGTATTCCACTTCCACTCTTTTAAAGACTAATTATAAAAATAGCTTATGTCACAAACATATGCGCAACATAAGCTTTAATTATTATTCGTCTACTTTTTTCTGTTGTTCTTTAAATTCTTTCTGCAGTAAATTCACTTGTTTTAAACCTGCCCCCATTAAAATGAATACAAGTATCTACACAATAACGATTAAAATAAATATTTTCAACGTATCACTGCCAAGTATAGTTAAAGATGTATCCCAAATGCCATGTAAACCAACGGCTGATAAAAAGAATATTAAAAAGCGTTTATCAAAAATATCTTTGAATTCAAAGCCATGCTGTTCTTTCACAATAACTATTGCAGCACCAACAATCGCTGACCAAACTAAATGACCACCAATCGCAGTCCACGCACGTGTGAAGACAATATCTAATAGTGGGACATTTTCCCCTAAAGCGAAATTCAAAATATAACCTGCTGATTCAAAAACTGCGAACCCTGCACCAATAGCAGCACCGATTAATAATCCATTCAAAATCTTATTTGTTTTCAATTTATTGACGAAATAAACAATAATGAGCGCTTTTCCAGTTTCTTCAACTAATCCTACTAAAAATGCATCGAAAAATGTTAAAGAACCAAACCTTTCGAATTGATCACTAAAAACGACAAATCTATATAATACCATCGTACTTAGTAATGAAAATACGCCGCCAATAAAGAACATGATAATAACTTCAAAAATGCTAATATTTTTAAACGCATTTGATTCATAAAAGAAGAACAAACCCGATAATGGTACTGTTAAAGCTCCTATAAAAATGAGACCCGGAATGGCGTTAGTGTTATTAAAAATCGCTGCCATGACCCATAATCCAATAAATGTTACTGTGAAAGCGATGAATACTCGAGAAAAGAGCCATGGCTTCCCCCATTCTTCTGATATGTCACAAATTGCTGGCGTAGTTTTAGCAGTACCCGCTATAAATATTTCATCTGCTTCGTTTTTAGTATGTGGCTTAAATACTTCAGAAAACATATCTTTTAAATTAAGATTTAAGCTTTCATCATTGCCCGCTAGTCTACCGATTGATTTGGTTGCATTATCAAATAAACTTCTTGCTTCATTTTTTAAATCTGCATTTTGAGCTGTTTCATGCGCTTTGTCTTCCATTTGTTTATCGATAGATTCATTATGTATGTCGGACGTCTTAGTTGATTGTGTAATTGCTGATGACATCACCTCTTCACCTGTATTAGGTGCAACTGATTGCGTTTGTGTTGTCTCTTCTTTTTCTGTATTTCTTCGATGATTAAGACCTTCCATAGACTTTCCTACTTTCACTTTTTATAATAAAACTATTTTAATTTAATATTGATGGATTTTCCATATTTTAATATAAATACTTTGTTCGATTGGGCGCCTTGTATTCCATATTTGAAAATCAAAACCTATTTAACTTTTTATATTCCGAGCAATATTTTTATATAAGTATTTTAATGATATTCAATTCATTACAAACCCTTGATATTACAATTGTTATCGACCATTAAAATGTGTCTATACTGTGTCTATTATCAGAATAAAAAGATATTTCTAATTGATTTTAAACGCCGTTATGTTATATTTCTTGTAAGGGTTTACACAAAGTGTAAAAACGCTATATTTTATCAAATGTGATGGAGGTGACTTGCTTGAAACAAATCACATGGCACGACTTACAACATATCATTAAGGATGGTGATGTGATTGGTTTACCAGCATTAGCTGTAGCCAACTTACCCGCCGAAGTTCTACGTGCTGTGTTAGCGCAACATGACACATATCATACGCCCAATGATTTAACGTTTATATTAGCGAATGATATCCATAGTTTAGGTGCCGCACCGGATTTAGATGATTTTATAGAACGTCGTATGATTAAACGTGTCATTATGAGCATTTTAACGGCTTCTTCCAAAACGGCACAAGCAATGAAAAATAATGACATTGAAGCTTATTTTTTACCACAAGGTATCATTGCAACTCATTATCGTCAGAGTAATCAATTATTACCTGGAGTTATTACTAAAATCGGATTAAACACAGCTGTTGATCCTAGATACGGTGGCGGTAAAGTAAATACACGAACAACTGATGATTTAGTTTCATTAGTAACCATCAACGATGAAACATACTTACACTACACATTCCCTAGCGTTGATGTGGCACTACTGAGAGGAACATACGCAGATCCACAAGGTAACATTTATTTAACTCAAGAAGCGTACTTGAGCGAGTGTTATCATGTCGCATTAAACACGAAAGCCAATCATGGGAAAGTTATTGTACAAGTTAAAGCTTTAGTTGACGACTATCAACTAAAACCGAATGAAGTTGTTATCCCAGGAAATCTTGTCGATTATGTATACGTCACAGAAGATGAAAAGAATCACCGCCAAGTAATTCAGAGTCATTATTTACCAGCCTTGTCTGGAGAAGAACGAATTGATGGAATACCTGAACCCGCATTACCTTTTAATAGTCGCAAATTGATTCTCCGACGTGCTGCTCAGTTTTTAACTTATGGCGATACAATTAGCATCGGTTATGGCATCAATAATGAACTCTCTAATTTATTGCATGAAGAATGTGTTGAACATGATGTGCAACCGATTCTAGATGTTGGCATTTTCGGTGGATTCGTTGGGAGTCGTGAACATTTTGGTATGAATTACAATGCAGATGTGCGCATGCCTCATGATCGAGCATGGGATTTTATTTATAACAATGGTGTATCAGTTGCCTATCTTAGCTTTGCTGAGGTTGATCAATACGGCAATGTCAACGTGTCTTACTTCAATGACCGACTAAATGGATGTGGCGGCTTTATAGACATTACACAATCTGTAAATAAAATTATCTTTTCAGGTACTTTTGTAGCTGGCAGTCATGTCACATGTCATAATCAACGATTAAACATTGAAACTGAAGGACAAAACCAGAAATTTGTATCAGATGTGAGCCATATCGACTTTAATGCACAATATTCACAATCACTCGAGCAAGAAGTCTATTTTGTTACTGATCGTGCAGTATTCGAGCTCACCAATCAAGGCTTGAAACTAATTGAAATTGCACCAGGTCTTGATTTGCATAAAGATATTTTAAATCAAATGGCTTTTAAACCAATTATTGCTGATCATTTAAAATTAATTGATACCAGCATTTACAAAGAAAAATGGGGACAACTTAAACAATCAATTCATAAAGTATGAAAGTGAAGCTAAAGGGGGTATACTAATGAATTTCGATTGGATAAAAACGCGTTCAGACTTCGATGATGACAAGCCTGCCGTTATTGATCACGCAAAACAAACATCTTGGACATACCAACAACTCAATGCACGCGCTGATAATATGGCACATTATTTAACATCTCAAGGTGTTAAAAAAGGCGATGTTATCGGTATTTTTGCGCCAAATGATATTGCAATATTAGATTTACTATTTGCTTGTTTTAAAACAGGTGCAGTTTTTTTACCATTGAATTGGCGGCTTAACCCAAAAGAAATTGCAGCCATTGTGGAAGATGCACAATTAAAACTGCTCTTCTATGCTGAAAAACATTTAAGTTCACTCACCGATATTGACCAAAACTTATTGCATATGGATATTGATGTAGCGCAATATGATGAAATCGTAAATCCAGATTATCACCAACCTTTTCAAGCAACACCTGTTGAACCACAAGATCTTGCAGCATTAATTTATACAAGTGGTACAACCGGATCACCTAAAGGTGTGATGTTCTCATATGAATCATTTGTTCATAACGGCGCAAACTTAGAGCTGACGTATAAGTTCAATTCAAACTATATTACGATTGTATCAACACCAATGTTCCATGTTTTAGGATTTAACGATACTGTATTACCAGTATTAATGTCAGGTGGCACACTTATTCTTCAACGTTACTTTAACGGCGAAGAATTGAATGACATGATTGCACAATATCACCCTACATTTATTATCATGATTCCGACAATGTATTATAGTACGCTACGTGCTAGTAATTTTAATCCTGAAAATTTTAAAGCTATGGATTATATCATCCAAGGTGGTTCACAACCATTACCAAGTATTCAAGCAGCTTTTAAACAATATGGCATAAACATTATTAATGGCTATGGCTTAACTGAAGCACCTCTTGTACTTGTTAATACACCGGAAAATTCAAAACGTAAACCAATGAGTATTGGTAAAGCAGTCATGTTTGTTGATGCACGTATCCTTGATGATAACGGTGAAGAAGTACCTACTGGTGAGATTGGCGAACTTGCAATTAAGGCTAAAAATGTCACGCCAGGATATTGGAATAAACCAGCAGAGACTGCCAAAGCGTTTCATGGTCGTTACTTATTGACAGGAGATTTAGCAAAAATGGACGACGATGGCGATATATTTATTATTGACCGCAAAAAAGAATTAATCATAACTGGTGGCGAAAATGTCTTACCATCCGAAGTCGAAAATGCTTTAGCTGAGCATCCACTAGTAGACCGGTGTGTGGTCGTTGGCTATGATCATCCAAAATATGGTGAGTCAATTGCTGCAGCCATTATACTTCGCGAAGATGAACCAAATTACGCTGAAATTTTAGATCAACATATGCGAAGTCGTTTAGCAGGTTATAAAGTCCCAAGAATGTATGTACCAGTGACACATATGCCGTTAAACAGTACGCAGAAACCAGATAAACTTGCGATTCGACAAATGATGAATGACAAAGTCTCACAAACACTTTAAAGGTGATAAAAATTTTTGATATTTAGTGTAAACGTTTACATGTGAAACGTGTTGTTTTTGAATTAAATGTATTTCACATTAGTATTCATATTATTTTTAGGAGGAATTTATATGACATTTGAAAAAGAAACAGTCTTAAAAACATTATTTCCTGAAGATGTACTTAGTATTGCTAAAGGTTTAACAGACGGTGAAGTCGAATTTTTACAACAAGTAGATTCATTGCTAGAAAGTAAGTACCGTGAAAATATTAATCAACATTGGATAGACGCTACTGTACCCGAGGACTATTTTAAAGATCTGGGAGAATTAAATTATTTTAACAATCCATTACTATACAAAGATCGTCCAAACGCCAAAATGCCTAGTCAACTATTTCAGTTTTTCATGTCTTACCTACTCGCGCGATTTGATATTTCCTTAGCTACCCTACTCGGTGTTCACCAAGGTTTAGGGCATAACACTTTCTATTTCGGAGGTAGCAAAGAACAAATTGCGAAATATGTACCTAAATTACAGTCACATGAACTGCGTACATGCTTTGCTTTAACTGAACCAGAACACGGTTCGGACGTTGCGGGAGGTCTTGAAACAGTCGCTGAACGCCAGGGCGATACTTGGGTTATCAATGGTGAAAAGAAATGGATTGGTGGTGCACATGTATCTGATGTCATTCCAGTATTCGCAGTAAATAAAGAAACTGGCAAACCCCATTGCTTTGTAGTCAGACCAGAACAAGATGGCGTCGATATTGAAGTCATTGATAATAAAATCGCACTTCGCATTGTTCCTAACGCACTAATTAAATTAACTAATGTCAAAGTAGATGAAGCGGATCGCTTACAAAACATAACAAGCTTTAAAGACATTGCTAAAATTCTTTATTCAACAAGAGCAGGCGTTGCCTATATGGCTACTGGTGGTATGGCTGGCGCTTTACGTGCCACATTAGATTATGTCACTGAGCGTAAGCAATTCGGCAAACCAATTAGTAAATATCAGTTAATACAAGAAAAGCTAGCAATGATGCAAGGTAATTTAGCTCAAGCAATGGCAACATGTGCTCAATTAGCTAATATGCAAGCACATGGTGAATATGACGAGGTTGCAACTTCAACGGCGAAGATGATGAATGCCTTACGTTTGCGTGAGACAGTAGCTATGGGCCGCGGTATTACAGGTGGTAATGGCATACTAGCTGACGATTATGATATTGCACGTTTCTTCTCTGATGCAGAAGCGATTTACACGTACGAGGGTACACATGAAATTAATGCCTTAGTAATTGGACGCGCTTTGACTGGAGATTCTGCTTTCGTATAAATAGCAAAGAATTATATGAGATGCATTAATTTCACTAAAAAAGACTTATTTTAAGCATAAAGCTTTTTCCTTAAATAAGAGGCTAAGATGACTGTCAAAGATACTTAATTAATTTTATAAAATAGCAACGTTATTCCAATTATCTTAATGGTTATCTTATCCTCAACTAAATTGGAGGAATCACTATGACAATTAATAAAGTAACCGTTCTTGGCGCAGGCACAATGGGCGCTCAACTGGCAGCACTCTTTGTGAATGCTGGACTTAAAGTAAAACTATTAGATATTGTAGTGGACAAAAACGATCCAAATCTCATTGCGAAAAAATCTTACGATAAAATTACAGATAAGAAACGACCGCTACTATTCGACTTAAATCTAGCGAGTCATTTAACATATGGTAATTTTGATGATGACTTGGTAAATGATGATGCTGATTTATATATCGAAGCAGTCAAAGAAGATATTGAAATTAAGCATGCTGTTTGGCAACAAGTTCTACAACATGCTAAAGAAGATGCTTTATTCGCCACAAATACATCAGGTATTCCAATTAATGCGATTGCTCAAGCATTTAACGAGAAGGATCAAGAACGATTCTTTGGTCTACATTTCTTTAACCCACCACGTATTATGAAATTAGTGGAGTTAATACCTACGTCACACACGAAGGAATCTATCATATTAGATGTAAAAAATTTCGCGCAAAATGCGTTAGGTAAAGGTGTCATAGTCGTCAATGATGTGCCTGGCTTTGTCGCAAATAGAGTCGGCACGCAAACAATGAATGATATTATGTATCGCGCCGAGCAACACAAGTTAAGCATTGTAGATGTAGATGCTTTAACTGGGCAAGCGATTGGTCATCCTAAAACAGGTACATATGCCCTATCTGACCTAGTCGGTTTAGATATTGCAGTGTCTGTAATTAAAGGCATGCAACAAGTACCTGAAGAAACACCTTATTTTCATGATGTCAAAATTGTAAATACGTTGTTTGAAAATGGCGCACTCGGACGTAAAACGAAACAAGGATTTTACAAAAAGGATAAAGAAACTAAAGCTCGACTTGTTTACGATGTTGAAAAGCAAGATTATGTACCTGCATCGCAACCACAATTACCAATTTTAAATGAATTTAATAAAGACTTAGTGCATAACCTTGATGTCATATTCAATGCGCAAGACGAAGCGGGACTATTTTTATGGGAGACATTACGTAATAATTTCTATTACTCTGCTATCAATGTACCTAAAGCTACCGATGATTTCCGAGACATAGACCGTGCGCTTGTCTGGGGGTTCAACTGGAAACTTGGTCCATTCCAATTATGGGATGCAATGGGATATGAACGTGTTAAAACACGTATGGAAGACGAACTTGGAGACTTACCACAATGGATTAGTGATTTAGATGGTGGCTTTTATAAACAAGATGAGACCATTGAATATGCAACACCTGTTTCTCACTTCGTAAAAGATGAACTTTGGGATAAAGGTGATGCCAAACTTTCCGTAACTCATGATAATCAACTGCTACTGAAATTACAAAGTAAAAATAATGTCATTACCGATGAATTCAACGATGCGTTAGTTGATGCGATTGATTTACTGGAAAATGAACATTACACAAGTATGGTTATTTATGCAGATGGTAATAATTTCAGTGTGGGTGCTAACCTTTTCTTAATGAAAAAGGCACATGAAGACGGTCTTGTAGATGATGTCGTTGCACAATCAATTGATAAATTGCACTATAGCTTTAATCGTTTGAAGTATAGTTTGAAACCAGTAGTCACAGCTGTTCAAGGTCGTGCCTTAGGCGGTGGCTGTGAGCTTGTACTTTACTCACCTATTGTTGTCGCTGCAAGTGAAACATATATCGGTCTTGTTGAAGCAGGTGTTGGCTTATTACCGAGTGGCGGTGGCCTTGCAGAAATGGCTGATCGCATATTACGCACATCGCATAAGTTTGATGACAAACAAGCTTCCATGACAAAAGTACTGACGAATATCGCATTTGCGAAAGTCTCTACAAATGCCTTTGAAGCACGTCGTTATGGTTATTTACGTGATACAGATACGATTATTTTCAATACAGCACAACGTGTCGAAGTTGCGCTCAAACGTGCGAAATATGAAGCAGAAACAAACTATATTCCGAATCCTAGACATCAATATATCGCTTTAGGCGAAGACTTCAAAGCATTGATCCAAGGACAATTAGATGCGCAAAGACGGGGTCATTTTATTAGCGACCATGATTATCATATTGCCTTAAATATCGCCACAATTTTAGCGGGTGGTGATTTACCAAGAAATACATTTATCAATCAACGTTACATTCAATCGTTGGAGAAAATTGGCTTTATTGACTTACTAAAATCTAAAAAATCATATGAAAGAATTGCGCATATGTTAAAAACTGGTAAGCCATTACGTAATTAAAAGATAGTCATTAAGAGAGGATGATAACCATGCAAGAAGCATACATTGTAGCTTATGGGCGTTCAGCCGCAGCGAAAGCAAAGCAAGGCGCATTATTCCACGAAAGACCTGATGATGTCGCAGCCAAAGTATTACAAGGCGTATTGAAACGTATTGACGGAAAATTCAATAAGAATATGATTGAAGATGTCATTGTTGGTACGGCTTTTCCAGAAGGATTACAAGGACAAAACATTGCACGAACGATTGCATTGCGTACGGGATTATCTGACACGGTACCGGGTCAAACAGTGAATCGCTACTGCTCATCAGGATTACAAACCATCGCGATTGCAGCCAATCAAATTATGGCTGGTCAAGGAGATATGCTTGTAGCTGGTGGCGTTGAATTGATGAGTGCCGTACCAATGGGTGGCAACGAGCCCACAAACAATCCTACCTTACAATATGATGATATAGGTGCGTCATATCCTATGGGTTTAACTGCTGAAAATGTAGCATCCCAATTTGACGTATCACGCGAAGATCAAGATGCTTATGCTGTCAGAAGTCATCAACGTGCCTATGACGCACAACGTGATGGTCGGTTCAAAGATGAAATTATTCCAATACAAGTAAACTCAGTTGAATATACAAACGCAGGACCAAAAGTACACACAAATATCTTTGACCAAGATGAATTTATACGACCTGACACCACGATGGAGGCACTAGCCAAATTACGTACAGTATTTAAAGCTGACGGCACTGTGACTGCAGGAACATCTGCCCCACTTTCTGATGGTGCAGGATTTGTAGTTTTAATGTCTGGAGATAAAGTGAAAGAACTCGACGTGACACCTATTGCACGATTCGTTGGTTATAAGGCAGTAGGCGTTGACCCGAAAATTATGGGTATTGGGCCTGCATATGCGATTCCTGAAGTATTGTCACTCAGCAATCTATCTGTTGAAGATATTGATTTGATCGAATTGAACGAAGCATTTGCTTCTCAAACGATTGCATCTATTAAAGAAGTAGGTCTAGATATATCACGTACGAATGTGAATGGTGGCGCTATTGCTTTAGGTCATCCATTAGGTGCTACAGGAGCAATGTTAACCGCGCGTTTACTTAATGAAATGGGTAGACGTCCCGATAGCCGTTACGGCATGGTTACGATGTGTATTGGTGTCGGTATGGGTGCAGCTGCTATATTTGAGTATGTGCGTTAGAATGGTTGATTTTGGATGAAGCGGATTCGTTTGGTTACTGAATGAGGTAGGTTGAAGTTGAAGCGGATTGAAGCAGTTTCGTTTTATTATTGAAGCTGTGTGAAATATAGTGATTGAACCAAAAAGTGGTTTAATAGGATAGCGGGTATTTCCGTTTTAGAATTTAACATTTACACGTCTAATTTTAATCATTGTTTTAAATTTTATGAATCGAAGCCCTTTGATTTAATAATATTTGCTAATGCTAGTAACTTATCTGATTGTTCATGTTTAAAATAAAGAAAACCACTCACATCAGTGTGTTCGAACTAGACTTGTAAGTTCCAGTTCGGTACGACTTTCTAAAGCAATTATTATTGCTGTGATTGTCGTATATCACATAGATGTGCGTGGTTTATTTTAATAGGTTAGTAATATATTAGGTCATGTTATGTTTAAGACTATAATGAATAAATAATTTAGAAATATGCTTTCGATTGTTCGATGCTTTAATTCAGTTAGAAGCATCATAGAATGCATGATTACTGTTGTAAAGATACGTAATGTTTTGTATTGACTGTATGTCTATGGATAGAGTTATAAACTTATTTTGTTACTCTAGGACCATATGTCGCAGTACCATCTGCATGTGTTGTTACATTGTATGCATTTGTTTTACTTGGCTTGTTGTATGTCGGACGAGCGCCGTATGACACTTGACCGTTTCCGTGTGTTGTTACGTTATATGC
>NZ_JAFEPJ010000039.1:0-36265 GCF_016893255.1 Staphylococcus sp. GDB20D11A | reverse complement strand
TTACGTTATATGCATTTGTTTTACTTGGTTTCTTGTATGTCGGACGAGCTCCATATGATACTTGGCCATTTCCGTGTGTTGTTACGTTATATGCATTTGTTTCGCTTGGCTTGTTGTATGTCGGGCGGGCGCCATATGATACTTGGCCGTTTGCATGTGTTGTTACGTTATATGCATTTGTTTCGCTTGGCTTCTTTTGTGTTGGGCGAGCTCCGTATGATACTTGGCCGTTTGCATGTGTTGTTACGTTATATGCGTTTGTTTCTGATGCCTTGTTTTGTGTTGGGCGGGCGCCGTATGATACTGTGCCATCTTGATTTGTCGTTACGTTGTATGCGTTTGTTTCTGATGGCTTGTTGAATCTTGGTCTCGCTTCATATCCAAATGTTCCATCGTTGTATTCACGAATACCTGTACCAGCATCTCTATATTTCACATACTTAGGTGTTTTGTTAAATTGCGGTCTCGGACCATATTGAGAAGCTTCTGTTGTTTCAGTTGCTTGAGGTTTAACTTCAATATCACTTGATTCTCCTTGAATACCTTTCAACGTTGATTCAGTACCTTGTGGTTTTATTTCAAGTTTAGATGAGCTACCTTCAAGACCTTCTAAAATTGGGTTCGGTGTCGTCGGTTGAGTATAATTGTCGCTTAAAGATGGACCGCTTTGTTCCATTGTTGGGAAATCTGGACCTTGAACGATTTCACCTTGTAACGTTTTATTTTCCATCGTTGGATATTCCGGACCTTTCACAATTTCACCTGTAATTGTGCCCTGTGGAATTTTAACTAATGGTTGTGCAACTGGTTGTGTTGTTTCTTCAGCTTTACCAGCCGTAGTTTTAACCTCTTGTTGGTTATCAAATTTAGGTGATTGAGGGTCTTCAACTTTGTTCTCTTCTTTTACAACAGGAGATTTTGTTTCAGATTCACCGTATTTTTTTACAGTTTTAGTTTTCCAAGATTCGTCAGCGTTTGCTACTGCTTCTCTTGTTTCTTTGACTAGAGCCTCAAAACCTTCACTGTGATTTTTATAGTGATGTTTACTACTATCATAACTCGTAATATTACCAGGCTTATTTAAACCAGTTTCTATAAAGAAATCTTCAATAATAGATTCTAAATCTTTTATCATTTCTTTTTCAATTCTTTCATTAGAAATACGATGCGGTTTATCCTCATCACCTAAAACTAAATCTACTTTCGCTTTTAACTCTAATGCCTCAGTTTTATGTTGTGTATCCCTAACAAATGCAAAATAAACACTATATGCTTTATTTGCTAAATCATCAACTCTAGAAGTAGCCTTCTCTTCCATTTCATCAGTAAATGGTTTCAAATCATGATGTTGATTTTCTATTTTTTCAACATCTTTCTCAAAGTCTTTTACAGCACTTTTTAATGATTCTGTTAACTCATTATATTCCCTCATAGTTAAATCTTCTATTGTATATTGATCGAATGTTTTCATTTTAACTTTAGAGGTTGGATTCTCTTCTTTATATTTTTGGTATAATTTTTTGTATTCCTCATACTGCACTTTTTTTCTTTCTAAAAGGTATTGGTCTTCCCCTAAAATTCTTGTCATCAATTTATCTTTTGCATCTTTATACTCTTTTTCGCCATAATGATATGTCTCTAAAATATCCAATGCATTGATAAATTGAGATTCTAGACTAGTTAATCTCCCTTTTAAATACCAGTCTGAAATTAATGTCCCATATTTACTGTTCTCATTCACTCTTGACTCTTTGCTATAATCCTTTGTTACTATCGCATCTGCTTTGTTATCCCATGTAAATAAGCTAGATGCAACTGCTAATGCGCCTAGCGAAATTATTTGCTTTTTCATAATTTTTTAATTCCTCCAAAATGTAATTGCCCAATCTACATTAAAGAAACAAAATATTAAAAGACATTAACTATATATTAACTAGAATAAACAAAGCATTAACTATCTTTTTGTTATAGTTAATTAGCTTTGCAATATACAATAGTGTATAATTTTTTTGATTAATGTACATCAAAGGAGTAACAAAGCATGACAACACAAATGAAAATCAAAACATATTTAGTTGCTGGTATTAAAGCGGCGCTCCTTGATACGACTGGTATTAAATTAGCAAGCAAATCTGAAACTACATCACATACGTATCAACATCAAGCGCTTGTAGATCAATTACATGAATTAATAGCAAACACTGACTTAAATAAATTATCGTACCTAAATTTAGATGCGTATCAAAAACGCGATATTTTAGCTGCGCACTATATTGCTAAATCCGCTATACGCACTAAAAATTTGGATCAAATGACTAAAGCGAAACATAGATTAGAAAGTATTTACGATTCAATTTCTAACCCTTTGCATTCACAAAACAATTAATAATTTACCAATAAATCATATATGTGTTTTGGACCCCACATTATCTTATAAATCCTTGTCATATGATTATAAACGAATGAAACGATTGCCTATCCCATAGATAGCAACGTTAAAAAGACCTCTGAAAGTATCATCTTGATAACTTTAGAGGTCTTTGTTTATATTATTCAAATAATATTCTTATAGAACGATCGAAGTATGTTTCGTCTTTCTTTTCTTCTTTAATCTGATCAGCTAATGCTGGGTCATCTGTGATAATACCATCAACATTGGTTTGTAAGTATTTCGTTAAATCTTCTTCGCCGTTAATGGTCCAAGTATAGACTTCTTTATTTTCCAAGTGTGCTTGATTAACAAGTCTTGGCGAATAAGAAAAATCTTCGATGACAAAGAAATCTAATGATGTTTCTTTAAAATGACCAAACTGTAACGGAATGATATAACCACACTTGAGATATGGCGCTTCTTTTTTTAACTTAGTCATCACATCATAATCCAATGACATCACACGATATTGATGTTCAACACCATGCTTTTTCAAAATATCAATAACACGTTGTGTATAATCTGCTGGTTCTTTACCATGTGGCTTTAACTCTACTAGTAGCTTCACATTTGATTGTTTAGCCGTTTCAATAAATTCGTCTAAGGATACAAGTTTTGCTTCATGTCCATTTTGACGCATTTTCAAACCGACGACATCTTTGAAATTAGATTCAGAAATGTTTTTATTAACACCTGTTAAACGTTTCAAATTGTTATCATGACTAACAACAAATTGTTTATCTTTCGTCATAATTGTATCTAACTCAACGTATTCGACATTCGCTTTTGCAGCAGCTTTCAATGACGGAATAGAATTTTCAACGCCTTTATCTTCGAAACCACGATGGCCAATAATGGAGATATTTGTATTGATAGTATTATTGTAAAGTAAGTACATGTTATAACCGACAAAACATGTCACTGCAAGCACCATTGAAATTATAAAGAACCTAGACTTCCGTTTCGGTTTTGGGTATTTAAATTCTAAGCCCGGTTGGTCTAATACATTCTCTTGTTTTAAGTGCAGTACTAACACACTGATTAATGATAATTTCGTAAATAAATAATAGAAGAACAATGAACTTTTCAATACAACAAATAAAATTGATGAGACTAAAAACTTATCTCCTTCTTCATCTACACAAATAGCAAGATATGTTGCTCCTGAAATAATTAATGTTAAAATCGCACCAATGATGAGTTCCAATATAACTATTTCTATAACAAGTCGAAACTTATTTCGCTTCGTAATTTGCCAACTTAGTCTCATATTTTTAAATAACGACTGGCGGTTTAAAATCGTTAACGGTAAGGTAAATATTAATTTAAAGTTTAATATAAATACAGCAATCATAAAGGTACCGTAAATGATTATACCTTTCGTCGTTTTCATAAGTTCTTCCGTTAAAAATTTAGGTATGTAAATATTTTTTGTTAATACTGAACTTAGTCCTAGGTTGGCAATGGGTATCATTAACATTAAATAAATGACAAAGAAAATAACTGGTACACCTATGAGTTTACGCACATTTACAAAGGCATTTTTAAAAATGGATTTAAATGTAATAATCTGTCGATCAAAGCCGGCATAAACCATATAAACTAACAATGAAAACTCTACATAAATCAGAAAGGCAACACTTAATATGAATATAATAAGAAGTATCACACTGGCAGGGTGACTTACGATTTCCATCCAATTGTTAATCGTAAGTTGGCTTTGCCCAGCTACTTTTAACATCATATTAAATAGTAAAATTAAGTATGTACTACTAATAAAAATCATGATTAACTGCAATAGTAAGGCATTAATGCTAAAACGCCCTTTATTTTGATACAGTAATTTAAATACTGCCCATATATCTTTACTAATTCTCTTCATAATCACGCTCCGCATTGCTTTAATATTAAGTTTCATCTTAATATTTTTCATTACTCAGGGTCAATAAAAATTTGAAAAGACTCATATTCATATGCAAGTAGCAATTAATAACCCATTCGATGATATTGGAACCCCACCTTTAACAAGGCTTCACATTCTTTATCAGCATAGCTACTTACAAAAACGTCTTCCTTCAACCATTGTAGAAGTTGTCTCATATACCTACTACGTCTTGCTAATACTCTATACTCAATTGAAAAAGAAGCATATGCCCCTTCACTCTTGAAGTTACATATGCTTTCTTTTCGGTCTGAATTGTATTTATAATTCAACGGGAATTTTCCCTTTGAAGTTAACATAACGGTAGGCTGCTTTAACAGCTTCATCATCGGGCGCTTCGACATCTTCTAATTCATATGCAATGCCCAATGTTTTCCACTTATGAACACCTAACTGATGATATGGCAGAATTTCAAACTTTTCGACGTTATCAAGAGAATTAATAAATTCCCCTAGTTTAATTAAATCGTCTTTATCATCAGAATAACCAGGCACAAGGACATGTCGAATCCATACAGGTTGTTTCATATCTGACAGTTTGCGCGCGAAGTTAAGGATGTGTGTATTAGGCTTTCCTGTCAATCTAATATGTTTGTCATTATCAATATGTTTTATATCTAATAATATCAAGTCTGTATGTTTTTGTAATTCTTCAAAATGCCTTTGAAATGCTTTTGTATCATTAGCACATCCAGCCGATGTGTCTAAGCAAGTGTGCACACCATTTTCTTTTAATTCTGCAAATAATTTTTCTAAGAATGGCATTTGTAACAATGGTTCGCCACCACTGACTGTTACACCGCCACCCGATGCATCAAAGTATGGTTTGTATGGTAATATTTCATTCACCATTTCATCAACTGTGACTTCTCTTGATGGCTCACTAATTTTCCAAGTATCTGGATTGTGGCAATACAAGCATCTAAGTAAGCATCCTTGTGTAAATAATATATATCTTAATCCCGGTCCATCGACAGTACCTAAACTTTCGACAGAATGTAAGTGTCCCTTAAGCATAGTGCTCCCACCTTAAATTTTGTTACATACTTTCATGGAATGTACGAGAAATTACATCTAATTGTTGTTCACGTGTTAATTTAATGAAGTTAACAGCGTAACCAGATACACGGATTGTTAACTGTGGATATTCTTCTGGATGTTCCATTGCATCTATTAATGTTTCACGGTTAAACACATTAATATTTAAGTGGTGACCACATTGCATTGCATAACCATCTAACATACTAGTTAAGTTACGGTTTTGATCTTCTGGTTCTTTACCTAATGATTTTGGTACGATACTGAATGTATTTGAAATACCATCTTTACAGCAATCGTAAGGGATCTTAGCTACAGAACTTAATGAAGATAATGCACCTTTTTGGTCACGGCCATGCATTGGGTTTGCACCTGGTGCAAATGGTTCGCCAGCTTTACGTCCGTCTGGTGTGTTACCAGTTTTCTTACCGTATACAACGTTTGAAGTAATTGTTAATACACTCATTGTATGTTCTGAATCACGATATGTTTTATGACTACGTAATTTAGTCATAAATCGTTCTACTAAATCAACTGCGATATCATCTACACGGTCGTCATTGTTACCGTATTTAGGGAAGTCGCCTTCGATTTCAAAGTCTACTACAAGACCTTCTTCGTTACGAATTGGTTTAACTTGTGCATATTTAATTGCAGATAATGAGTCAGCTGCTACTGATAAACCAGCGATACCTGTTGCCATTGTACGTACAATTTCTGTATCATGTAATGCCATTTCAATACGTTCATAGCTGTATTTATCGTGCATGTAGTGAATAACATTTAATGAGTTAATGTAAACACCTGCTAGCCAATCCATCATTTGATCAAATTTCTTGAATACTTCGTCATATTCTAATACTTCGCTGTTAATACCTTCGAAGTTTGGACCAACTTGTGCACCAGATTTTTCATCTTTACCACCATTGATAGCGTAAAGTAATGTTTTAGCTAAGTTCGCACGTGCACCGAAGAATTGCATTTGTTTACCAATTGTCATCGCTGATACACAACATGCGATACCATAGTCATCCCCATAGCTTTCACGCATAATGTCATCATTTTCATATTGGATAGAACTTGTTTTAATACTCATTTTTGCACAGTATGTTTTGAAGTTGTCAGGTAAACGTACTGACCATAATACTGTTAAGTTTGGTTCTGGTGCTGGACCTAAGTTATCTAATGAGTGTAAGAAACGGAATGAGTTTTTCGTAACAAGTGGACGTCCGTCAATACCTACACCACCGATAGATTCAGTTACCCAAGTTGGGTCTCCAGAGAATAATTCATTGTAATCAGGTGTACGAGCAAATTTAACAATACGTAATTTCATGATGAAGTGGTCAATAATTTCTTGAACTTCGCTTTCAGTAATAACACCTGCTTTAAGGTCACGTTCAGCATAGATATCTAAGAATGTTGATGTACGACCTAAACTCATTGCTGCACCGTTTTGTTCTTTAATTGCAGCAAGGTATGCTAAGTATAACCATTGTACTGCTTCTTTGAAGTTTTCTGCTGGACGGCTTAAATCGAAACCATATTTTTGTCCAAGTTCTTTTAATTCTTTTAATGCACGATATTGTTCTGATAATTCTTCACGTAAACGAATTACATCTTCTGACATTTCTGTAGACATCGTGTTGAAATCGTGCATTTTTTCTTCCATTAAGAAATCTACACCATATAAAGCTACACGACGATAGTCACCGATAATACGTCCACGTCCGTATGCATCAGGTAAACCAGTGATTACACCTGCTTTACGGCAGTTCAACATTTCTCTAGAATATGCATCGAATACACCTTGGTTATGTGTTTTACGATAATCTGTAAAGATTTTTTCAGTTTCTTCGTCTAATTCGTAACCGTAAGCTTCACAAGCTGCTTTCGCCATACGAATACCACCGAATGGTTGCATTGAACGTTTGAATGGCTTTTCAGTTTGTACACCTACAATTGTTTCTAAATCTTTGTCTAAATAACCAGCATCATGAGATGTGATTGTTGAAGCTACTTTCGTGTCCATATCCCACATGCCGCCACGTTCACGTTCTTCTTTCGATAACTGCATTACTTGTTCCCAAAGTTTAGAAGTTGCTTCTGTTGGTCCTGCTAAAAATGAATCATTACCTTCATAAAGAGTGTAGTTTAATTGGATAAACTCTCTTACATCTACGTGTCTGTTCCATCTTCCATTTTTAAATCCTTGCCAAGCTGTTGCATGATTTTTATTTGTTTCTAACATACTAAACGCCTCCATCTGTATAATGTTGTGAATTTGAAATGCTATGTTAACGTTTTCATAGTCATTGTAGCATGTTTGTTGTGATTTTTTTCACATAAATTATGTACAATTTTCATCAAATGTATGTCAAAACATAGAAACTGTACTAATTTGTGTAACAGTAATATGCTAATTGCATTCTGTTACACAACAGTTATAATGTTCACTATTTTCATTGCTTTAAAAGTTAATTTAGGTGGATATATTTGTTTATAAAAAATGATTGTTAATAAGCGTTAAATCAATACTTAGAAAGATTTACTTTTATATATGAAGAGACTGGATTAAATACTTTTATTGACGTAAAAATTTACTTTTGAACCGTTCAATATCTTGCCAATTTTTATATAACAGCTTCAAATAAAATATAACAGTTTGACTTTACAGCCTCGGTAAGTCGTCTTGACAAACAAAAATTATGTGCTATCACAACATTTGCAACGTCTTAACAAGTCATCTATAAACATTTCTAAATATTTAACATTACTTATGCGTCATTTATTGCTAAAATTATTGTATTAAAATATACATAGAATTGATGGGATATCATGAAATCAAAAATTTATATCTTGCTATTATTTCTCATTTTTTTATCATCATGCGCTAATACGCGTCACTCTGAATCAGATAAAAATGTATTAACAGTTTATTCTCCGTATCAATCAAACTTGATTCGTCCAATTTTAAATGAATTTGAAAAACAAGAGCATGTCAAAATTGAAATCAAACACGGATCTACTCAAGTACTGCTTTCAAACTTGCATAATGAAGATCTTTCGGAGCGTGGTGATGTCTTTATGGGTGGTGTGTTATCAGAAACAATTGATCATCCAGAAGATTTTGTTCCCTATCAAGATACATCTGTAACACAGCAATTAGAGGATTATCGCTCGAACAATAAATATGTTATTAGCTTTCTATTAATGCCAACAGTTATAGTAGTTAATTCAGATTTACAAGGAGATATTAAGATTCGAGGTTATCAAGATTTATTACAACCTATACTTAAAGGTAAAATTGCGTACTCAAATCCAAATACAACAACGACAGGTTATCAACATATGCGTGCTATTTATAGCATGCATCATCGAGTAAGTGATGTGCATCAATTCCAAGACCATGCGATGCAACTGTCAAAAACGTCTAAAGTCATTGAAGATGTTGCAAAAGGTAAATATTATGCAGGTCTAAGCTACGAACAAGATGCACGCACATGGAAAAACAAAGGTTATCCTGTATCAATCGTTTATCCAATTGAAGGAACAATGTTAAATGTTGATGGTATTGCTTTAGTTAAAAATGCACACCCTCATCCTAAGCGTAAAAAGTTAGTACAATATTTAACAAGCCGCTCAGTACAGCAGCGATTAGTTGCAGAGTTCGATGCCAAGTCAATTCGAAAGGATGTTAGTGAACAAAGCGATCAGTCTATCGAAAATCTTAAGAACATACCTTTAATACCGAAATCTAAATTACCGGACATTCCGCATCATAAATTTTTGGAGATGATTCAATGACGGCATACAAACCTTATAGACATCAGTTGAGACGATCGTTATTTGCGTCTACTATTTTTCCAGTATTTTTAGTCATTATTATTGGACTAGTAAGCTTCTATGCCATCTATATTTGGATTGAGCATCGTACGATTCATCAACATGTTAATGAAAGTCAGTCATCTTTACATCACACTGAAAAGCAGATTCAGACATTTATTACACAGCATAATAATTCGTTTCAAGAGCTCGATTTAACAAATCATCATGATGTTACCGCTACAAAACGTGAATTATTAAAATTAATACACCAACAGCCCGCAACACTTTATTATGAGTTATCTGGACCAAATCAGTTTATAACCAATAATTATGAACATTTAAACACTAAAAATATGTATTTATTTTCAACGCATCGGCTTAAATTCAAAAATAGTACATATATGCTTAAAATTTATATGGCTAACACCCCACGTTTAAGTGAAATCAAGAAAGATAGCCGACAATTCGCACTTATCGTTGATCAGTATGACAATATTTTATACGCCAACGATGACCGTTTTACTATAGGTGAAAAGTATAGACCACAACAATTCGGATTTATGAATGAATCTGTAAAATTAAACCATGCTGACCATCGTCTCATTATTTATAAAGATATCCATGAAAACATTGAAGATGGTATCACGTTGTTAATTGTTATGGCTGTAGTTCTTGTTTTACTAGTAATATTTGGTTTCATTAGTGCAGATAATATGGCTAAACGACAAACAAAAGATATCGAAACGATTATTCAAAAAATTTACTATGCCAAAAATCGTCATCTAGGTACATATACGCCTTTAAAAAACAACAGTGAACTAGAAGAAATTAATAATTATATTTACGATTTATTTGAATCAAATGAGCAACTGATCCATTCTATCGAGCATACAGAACGTCGCTTGCGTGATATTCAGTTAAAGGAAATAGAACGCCAATTCCAGCCTCATTTCCTATTCAATACGATGCAAACAATACAATATTTAATTACGTTATCTCCGAAATTAGCACAAACTGTGGTCCAACAATTATCGCAAATGTTACGTTATTCATTACGTACAAACTCACATACAGTGGAATTAAACGAAGAGTTGAACTACATTGAACAGTATGTTGCGATACAAAACATCCGTTTTGATGACATGATTAAGCTCCATATCGAAAGTTCTGAAGAAGGGCGTCACCAGACAATTGGTAAAATGATGCTTCAGCCACTCATAGAAAATGCTATTAAACATGGTAGAGATACTGAGTCACTGGACATTACTATACGCCTGACATTGGCACGTCAGAATTTACATGTTTTAGTTTGCGACAATGGTATTGGGATGTCGTCATCTCGCCTGCAATATGTACGCCAATCTCTTAATAATGATGTATTTGATACTAAGCATTTGGGATTAAATCATTTACACAATAAAGCAATGATTCAATATGGGTCACATGCACGACTCCATATTTTTTCAAAGCGTAATCAAGGTACGTTAATTTGTTATAAAATACCACTTTCAAGGGGGAATGTAGATGTTTAAGGTTGTTATTTGTGATGATGAGCGAATTATTCGAGAAGGTTTAAAGCAAATCATTCCTTGGGGAGACTATCATTTCAATACAATATACACTGCTAAAGATGGTGTTGAAGCATTATCACTAATTCAACAACATCAGCCAGAATTAGTAATTACTGATATTCGTATGCCACGTAAAAATGGCGTCGATTTACTCAATGATATTGCGCATCTAGATTGTAATGTCATCATATTATCGAGTTACGATGACTTTGAATATATGAAAGCCGGCATTCAACATCATGTTCTTGATTATTTATTAAAACCAGTGGACCATGCGCAATTAGAAGTTATTTTAGGAAGATTTGTCCGTACCTTATTAGAGCAACAATCACAGAACGGCCGTAGCTTAGCATCTTGTCATGATGCCTTCCAACCATTATTAAAAGTAGAATACGATGATTATTATGTAAATCAGATTGTTGATCAAATTAAGCAATCTTATCAAACGAAAGTGACTGTTTCAGATTTAATTCAACATATCGATGTTAGTGAATCGTATGCGATGCGAACATTTAAAGATCATGTTGGTATTACAATTGTCGATTATTTAAATCGCTATCGTATTTTACAATCTCTGCAATTGTTAGATCGACATTATAAGCACTATGAAATTGCAGACAAAGTAGGCTTTTCAGAGTATAAAATGTTTAGCTATCATTTTAAAAAATATTTACAAATGTCGCCAAGTGATTATTGTAAGCAAGCAAAATAGATTAACAAATAGCTAATGATTATGGCGCATCCATTTTGTTCTATGAAAAAGCGGACTGCTAGAGAAGTTTTCACTTTTCTTTCAGTCCGCTTTTTAGAGAGTTTAAATATAAAACAATACTCCCTACAATATTGACACCGCTATATGTCTTTATTGTAAGGAGTAAATTCATTGAGTCACCCTAAGTCGGGCAAATAAGGATACTTCATAACAGGGAATTATGATCTGCCCCGAGACATAGAGATGATATATTTGCAAGGGTAGAAGCAGTATCTTTCATCTCTTCACGCACATGCCATCGGGGCAGGATTGCCAACTATACTGCAATAAATTGGCGATACTTTTAATCCGATTGATATTAGATTTTTAAACTTCTAATTTTCTTTTCTTCATAGAAAGCAACGATTCCTAATAGAATCATGCCTAGGAATAATGCAATATAGAAGACGATGAAAACATCTGTCCATCCACTTAATGTATATCCAAAGATGTTTAAACCGTTACGTGTTGGATCAGCAATAGCCGCCAAACCAACTTTTGCCATTGAGTCACCGAATAGATACGCGAATGAACCTGTCATTCCGTTTGCTACACTGATGGCATTTTTAGGAACAAAACCAGTCAATGATACACCAATTAATAATTGCGGACCAAAGATTAACGCACCTAATGCAAACAATGAAATGTTAACCATCATTACACTTGTAGCATTTGTGTAGAATAAGACAACAAATGTAATCATAAACATACAGCCAATAGCTACAATTGCACGACGACCTTTTAATAAGTCTGATACGTAGCCCCATAATAAACTTGCAACTAAAGCACCAATTTCAAAGTAGAATATCGTATTAACTGCATCGCCTTTACTAAAGTGTAAATGCTCTGACACATATAACGGTGCCCAGTTATCAATACCGATTCGTACAATGTATACAAAGACGTTTGAAACACATAGAATCCATATAACAGGATTTCCCAGGATATATTTTTTAAAGATCTCCCATTTCGTCATACCTTGAGAATCAATATTTTCTTTATCGACCGGCTCTTCCCAAATTTCTTCAGCACGATTCCATCCTAATTCTTCTGGATCATCTTTTCCGATAAATAATGTTGCGATACCAATAAGTAATGCAATCACCGATGGGAAAATGAACATTCCTATAACATTTCCATGGAAGAATACATTAGCACCCCAAAGTGCAACACCACCTGCAATGGCACCACCGATATTATGTGATGTATTCCAGAATCCTAAATATCGGCCACGTTTCGTTCTTGGCGCCCACCTTGAAATCGTTGAATAACTTGCAGGTCCACCAACTGATTGGAACACTCCGTTAAGTCCCCAAAGTACAATTAATAATCCCATTACAGAACCAAAGTAACTTAACACAAATCCCATAATTAAAACTGTAATCGCAGATAAGATAAGTAAGAATGAGATAATACGTTTTGTGTTACGTCCATCGACAAAATATCCAAGTAATGTTTTCCCTAAACCGTACGTGATACTAAATGCTAATCCGATATAACCAAGTTCTAATGTAGATAATCCAATTTCCTCTTTTAAAAACGGTTGTGCCGCCTTAAAGTTGTTTCGAATTAAATACATAGCCATATAAACAAAGAACACTACGAAGAAAGCTTGCATGAAGTTTCTAAGCCATAATTTACGTTGTACCGATAATGGAATGCCTTTGTTCGGAATCTTATGGATATCAAAAAAGTTCATCTCTGTCACCTCAATCATTTTCGTTAAGCCAAATATATCACGTCGGTGTAAGCGCTTAATATCCTTAAAATTATTAAATTATCCAAAATACTGAACATAAACACATACTTAGAAACATATTTATGTACTAAAATTAATAAATAGTTAATAGTATTTGACAAGCTTTATCTATAAAATACTTTATGTTGTCAAAATCAACGCTTATACATATGACATAATGACGGAGGACATCATGATTCTATCTATATTACTTATCTTTTTCTGTATCAGACTTGTCAGCTTAAAGATATCTATTAATCACTCAAAACAATTAAAAGCAGACGGTGCAGTTGAATATGGCGTTAAAAATTCGAAGTTTTTAGCAATAACACACGTTTTAATTTATGTATTGGCTGGTGTAGAGGCATTTATTAATAAAGATACATTTAGCTTTGCAAATGGTATTGGCTTAGTTATATTAATCTTTGCTTATATTATGTTATTTATGGTTATTAAAACTTTAGGTGGTATTTGGACATTAAAATTATTCATTTTACCTAACCATCCTATTATTAAATCTGGATTATATAAAATTACAAAACACCCAAATTACTTCTTAAACATCATTCCTGAATTAATCGGTGTATTATTATTAACACACGCAACATATACAACTATTTTATTAGTACCGTATGCGTATTTCTTATATGTACGTATTAAACAAGAAGAGAAATTAATGAATATTTAAAAATGAAAGCCTGTCATCACATTAGTCGACATCGACGTCCATCTTTAAAGTGCGTTCTGAAATATTATATTCAGAAACCTTTAAAGTATGTCGTGTCTATGACCATTGTGACAACAGGCTTTTTTATTATCATATACCTCACTATTGAAAAGGTTATATACTCTTTTCAATGGTGCGGATTGTTACTGTGAATAGGTACGACCATCGCTATATACTTATATAAAGTACACCTTCTTTACAAACAATGAACTTGATTTAAGGTGTGAAATTTTTGGCAATGGCTTGGCGACATATGCATTTATTCAACACTGCCACCAGTCTTACTTCAGACAAACTTCAGACTAACCTCGAGTTCGTATTATGCCCACCACATGTCTGCTGGCTTGTCGTAAATATTAACAGATTTCAAAGTTTGACAAGCTTTTTGGAAACCTTCTTCTACTGACATAATAGGATCTTCATGTTCAATACTTAATACATAATCATATCCATTAATAATAAGTTGACTTATGATATCTGCCCATACATATGGACTATGTCCATAACCAACTGTACGGAATGTCCATGCTCTTGTTGCAACGTTACCATATGGTTGCATATCAGTTAGACCATACATATTTACATTTTCTTGATTAATATACGTATCTTTAGCATGGAAGTGATGAATTGCATTTGCTTGGCCTAATATGCGAATCGCAGCAATTGGGTCAATACCTTGCCACCATAAATGACTAGGATCTAAGTTAGCACCGATATATTCATTTGTAGCCTTACGCAACTTCAACATCGTATATGGTGTATGAACTAAAAATCCTGCATGCAACTCTATGGCAATTTTTACATCTTGCTCTTTTGCAAACTCAGCTAAATCTTGCCAATATGGTATCAACTTTTCATTCCACTGATAATCATAAATTTCAGAGTAGGCTGTTGGCCAAGGTGTAACAGGCCAATTAGGCTTTTTAGCGGTATCATCTGATCCTGCAATGCCAGAAAATGTATTAACAACCGGCACGTCTAATAGATTTGCTAAACGGATGGTTTTACGTAACGTTTCATCCGCTTCTTTCGCTTCTGTCGGATCTGGAGAAATTGGATTGTTATGACAACTGAAACCACTTATTTGTAAGCCTCTGTCTGTGATTGACTTCATAAATGCTTGTCGCTTATCTTCATTTTCTAACAACTCATCTAACTTACAAAATTTATCTCCTGGGTTACCACCTGTTCCAACTTCAATCATATCCAATCCAGATTCTGCGACATAATCTAACATATCTTCAAAATTTTTATCGTAAAATAATACTGAAAATACACCTATTTTCATTGAAAAGCACTCCTTCTTTTTATATTGAGAATTTTGTATTATATATAATAATCATTAAAGTTGTATGCTCTTGTTATCAAGATCGCTACGATAAATCGCTTCTATAAGGGCATTTACATTGCGTGCTTCTTCCGGTTTCACCACAATCTCTTCTATCCCTAAACACGCATTGACAAAGTTACGCGCCTGTCTCTCACCAGCAATGTCTTCGTTATGCTCAACATTAGCTTTGCTTTCAAAAATAGTTCCAAAGCGGGGCTCATATATTTCAAATGGAAATAAATTAATACCGCCATCTTCGCCTGATAAACTAACGTGTACCTTATCTTCCTTTATATTTGCAGACCACGAACATTCAAACTGCATGCTTGCTCGATTGGCAAATGTCATATAACTAGTAACATGATCATCGACATCAAATTTAGTGTGATCAAATGTTCCCCAATCATTAATTTGGTTCGGTTGTTTGCTCAATTGATTATATGTTTTTCCTAGCACTTCATGCGGCACCATATCTTTACCTAGTAGCCACAAAGATAAGTCTAACAAGTGGCAACCATAATCGATTAAACTACCGCCACCTTGCAACGCTTTATTGGTAAAAACGCCCCAGCCAGGCACTTTACGCCTACGCATCGCTTGTACACGTGCTACTAAAGGTTTACCAACCACACCTGATTCAATCGCTTTTTTAGCAGTAATTGCCACATCTGTGTGACGATAATGATATGCGACAGTTAGTAATTTACAATTTTTATTAGCCGCTTCAATCATGCGGTCACACTCTTCCGTCGTCATCGCCATTGGCTTTTCACACAATACATGGACGCCATGATTCAATGTTTCTATAGAAAGATCAGCATGGAATTTATTAGGTGTACAAATGACCACCGCATCAACAAGTTTAAACAGCTCGCTAGGTGTCTCAACTGCATGAGGTATATTAAAGCGCTTCGCAACATCAATCATCTGCACTGTATTAATATCTTGTACTGCAACTAATGCGACTGTGTCTTTGAGTTTCAGCAATGCTGGAATATGACGGTCTTGTGCAATACCACCAACACCTATCACACCAACTTTTAATTTTGTCATGATGTGCCTCCTTACCGTATGATGTTATTCAAAGTAAATTGCTTTGCCTGATTTTGCAGACTGATAAATCGCTTCAAGAATTTTTGTAACTACCATTGCTTGTTCCGGTTTCACAACTGGTTCAGTATCATTTACAACTGCATCAATCCAAGCTTTTGCTTCTTCTTCAGCTTCATCCACTTCATTACCTTCATAAAAGTCGACGCCTTTGTTTTCCAATTCAACGTGTTTGGTATAAAGTGTGCCCATATCTTCACCATGAATACGTAGACCATCTTTCATATCAGCACCTGCTTTCGTTCCTGATAATGAACATTTTGCCTCATCCACTTCTAAAGAATTAATAGCCCAAGCGGATTCTAAAATGATCGTCGCTCCATTCTTCATTTTAATAAATCCAAACGCAGAATCTTCAACTGTAAATTCATCTGGATTCCATGAACCCCAAGCGTTTGCCGCATCATGCTGTTTATTTAATTTATGGAATGTTGAACCCATCACTGATTCTGGTTCATAATTATCCATCATCCATAACGTTAAATCTAAAGCGTGTGTACCGATATCGATTAATGGTCCTCCACCTTGAGCTTCTTCGTCTAGAAAGACACCCCATGTCGGTACTGCTCGACGACGAATAGCATGTGCCTTCCCGAAATAAATATCACCTAAGTCGCCACGTTGCGCTGATTTATATAAAAATTGACTATCTGGTCTGAAGCGATTTTGATAACCTATTGTTAATTTTTTACCTGTTGATTTAGCTGTATCTATCATTTTTTGAGCTTCTGCTGTCGTTTTAGCCATTGGTTTTTCACACATCACATGTTTACCGGCATGCAACCCTGCTACAGTAATTTCACAATGCGAGTCATTTGGCGTACAAACATGGATAACATCAATCGTGTCATCTTTTAACAATGCTTTGTAATCATCATAAACCTTTGCATTGTCAGTACCGTATGCTTCTGCCGCACACGCTGCTTTCGAAATGTCTACGTCACAAAATGCGGTCATTTCAACTTTTTCAACTTTTTGTAAACTTGGCATGTGCTTGCCATTCGCAATACCACCACACCCAATGATTCCAACTTTAATCGTCATCATAACGTCCTCCTTTAAATCTTTATCGTCATTAGTGCGTATGTCGAGCCTTAAACATCAATCAACGTTCTAGGCTATACAATGTTATATTGGCGGGGCCCCAACATAAAGAAATACTTTTTCTTTAGAAATTAGTATTTCTTATACATGAGTTTTACTCATGTATTCCTATTTTTAGGCACATATTAGCTGTGGCTAATTTGTAAGAGCCACTACACAATAAATTCATTAATGGTTCTTTATTATTTCTGCCCCGCTCCCAATTTCAAACTAACCTTTTGTCGCACCTGTTGTTAAACCTGATACTAAGTAGCGTTGCAAGAACAAGAATACGATTGCTATAGGTACTGCAATCATAATTGCCCCTGCTGCAAACACTGTGAAATTATTTGCATACTTATCATTAATAAAGTTGAACAATCCAACTGCTAATGTGAATTTTTCAGGACTTCTTAATAGTATTTTAGGTAATATAAAGTCCATAAATGGCCCCATAAAATTGAACAAAGCAACAACTGCTAAAATCGGCTTAGCTAATGGAAGCATAATTTGTAAGAAAATACGCATATGGCCAGCACCATCAATTTTGGCAGATTCATCAAGTTCTTTTGGAATCGTATCGAAGTAACCTTTCACTAAAAAGGCATTCATCGGTATTGACCCACCAATATATACAAGTGTTAGTCCAAATAAAGAATCTAATAATCCAATTGTATTTAGCAAAATATAGATTGCGACCATTGCCATTAATACAGAGAACATTTGTAAAATCAAAAATGTAATCAGCCCGTATTTACGACCAACAAAGCGATATCTAGAAAAAGCATATGCTGTTAACGTGACAAATATCACACTAAACAGTGCATTTGCAGATGCTACGATAAGCGTATTTTTATACCAAGTCAGGTATTGACTACTGTCATCGAATAGTAAGAATGCATAATTTTTAAATGTTGCATTGTCTGGTATCATTTTGGCACCATACAAGTTCGTACCTGGATTAAGGGAAATGCCAAATGTCCACAGTAGTGGATATAAAATGATGACAAACATCATCGCTATAAAACTGTAAATACCGATTGCTTTTAATATGTTTTTCTTCTTTGTCATCTTATAAACCTCCCTCATCTTTAAACGTACTTGTACGTCTGAATTGAATAAATGCGACAATAGCAACAATAAATCCAATAATTAATGACACAACTGCACCCATGTTAAAGTTGTTAAACTCAAATGTCAGATTATACACCCAAGATATCAAGATATCTGTACTACCAGCATTCTGCCCTGACACTGGTGGACCACCTTTATTAAATAGATAAATAAGATTAAAATTATTGAAATTACCTGCATATTGCATAATTAACAATGGCGCTGTGGCGTAAATGACATGCGGGAATGTGATGTTTCTAAACTTTTGCCAACTAGACGCACCATCCATATCTGCTGCTTCGTACCAATCTGATGAAATACTTTGCAGTACACCAGTGAACAGTGCAAAGACAAATGGGAAACCAAGCCATACTTGAATGCCAATTAATGCCACTTTTGCCCAAAATGGATCACTTAACCATGCTGGTGCAACACCTAATAAAGGTTGCAATATATCATTATTTATCGCACCAAATTCATCATTAAATAACGCTACAAATATTAAAATTGTCACAAATGATGGTACAGCCCAAGGTAGGATTAACACAGTACGGATAAATTTCTTACCTTTGACGACAGGGTGATTTACAATAATTGCCAAAAACAGCCCTAATGCAATTTGAAGTGTCGTTGCAACAAGCGTCCATACTAATGTCCAAGTAATAACACTGAAAAATGTTTTACGCCAAACGCCAATTGTGAATAACGTTTTAAAGTTATCTAAACCAACCCATTCTAATGTGTGTCTCGGAGGCGCGTTGTATAAATTGTAGTTTGTAAATGCTACTCCAAACATAAATATTAATGGAAATACAACTACAAATATCAATAAGAATGTACCTGGTGAGATTAGTAAGTATGGGAACGTCTTGTCCCATGTTGCAACCATACGTGCCTTCGGATCCTTTATTTCCTCATTGCGATTAAATCGTTCAGCATTACGATATGCATCTAAAATATTAATGATATATAGCATGATTGCAAAAGCAACGAGTAAGATAGAAATAATGCCTTGTGCAAGTAAGACACGAGAATCGTCTAACTTAGGTACTGTCCCTAATGTGAACAATCCCCAAAAACCAATATTTAAAAAGCTATAAAATACAGAAATAAAACTGATGAAAAAGATAAAAAATATCGTACCTTTAATGGGTCTTTTATTATAAAACTGTCCCAAACCAGGTATAACAGATAATAATGCCGCTAATTTAGGGTTACGTTTCGTCATAACTAATCTCCTTTCTTATCATTTTGTGACGGATGAAGAATCTTAATATTTTGCGTTATATCATTCGTCGCCTCATCTAACGCTTGTTTAGGATTCTTACCATTTGAGATAAATATGCTTGCATTGCCCATCGGTTCCCAAACTTGTCGCATTTCAGGAATATTAGGCATCGGTTCAGCATGACGTGCTTGCTTTTCAAACACTTTTAAATTTGGATTAGATGATTTCACGTCAACACGTCCAGTAATTTCGCTCATTTCATCTGTATATTTTTGTAATGTATCTTTACTAGTGATATACAGCATTAAATCTTTAGCCCAATACTTATGTTTACTATATTCAGATAAATACCAACCACGTACACCGAGAAATGGTTTCATAGGTTTGCCACCATCTGTAGGCAATGTTGTTACTCCTAAATCTTTACCAAACGTTTCTTGATATTCATTAATGTTCCATGGTCCAGTGACAAATTGTCCTACTTTTCCTTCTTTAAAAAGACCAATCATGACATCATGTGTTGCTACCTTAGGAAGATACCCTTTGTCGTACCATTTTTGTAATCGTTCAGCATTCTTAACGACATGTTTTGAATTTAGTCCTAGCTGATGAATATCATATTCACTGCCATTTTTCTTGAAAATATAATCATCATTGCCGAATAAAAACGGATAATTAAAATAGAAATTTTTAGCATCAAATAACATACCGTATTGTTTCTTTTTACTATCAGTTAGCTTGGCAGCATTAGCTTCAACTTCTTCTAACGTTTGCGGTGCATTTTTCACTAATTTTTTATTATAAAAAAGTGCGGTTGTTTCAACGATAGCTGGCAATGCTAGTTGCTTATTGTCATAATTCATCGCTTTAAGTGCTTGCTTATTGAAACCTTTCAACTCATCTTTTGATAAATTGATTTCAGCAGCTAAGCCTTGTAGATAGGCACTTCCAGTATTATCATGTGCTAAGAAAAAGATATCTGGACCTTTTCCAGCAGGAGCGTCTAGCGAAATATTTTCTAGTTGATCATTTTGACCAATATTTACAAGCTTTACTTTTATGCCAGTTTTTTTAGTATATTGATCCGTAATTTTTTTATAAAACGCCATTTGCTTGTCGCCATCCACCCACATCGTAAGTTGGTTAGGCTTGTCTTTAGAAATATCTTTATTCAATGCTTTATCAATATCTTCTTTCGAACGATTAGGGCCACATGCAGTTACGATTAATAACATTACCACGGCTAACGTGATACATTTTAAAATTTTAGACATGAATACTCCCCCTTAGACGATACGATTTCCTGTTTTTTCATCAAAAAAGTGACACTTATTCATATCAAATGCTAGTGTAATCTTGTCGTTCGCCATCACTTGTGTTCTTGAATCTAATTTAGAAATCAATTCCATTCCTTGGAATGTGCTATGTACCATAATTTCTGAACCTAACAGTTCGGATACAACTACTTCAGATTCAAATTGTGTCTCTGGAGAAGTTTGAATAAATATTGGTTCTTCATGAATATCTTCAGCTCGAATACCTAAAATAATTTCCTTGTCTAAGTAGCCAGCAGCTTTTAACTTTTCAAATTTTTTATTATGTAATTTAAAATAGTGTGTTCCTACCTTCAATCCGTCCATTTCAACTGTAGCATTCAACATATTCATTGCTGGTGAGCCGATAAATTGCGCCACAAATATGCAATTAGGGGCATCATATATTTCTCTAGGTGTGCCGACTTGCATAATGTCGCCATCTTTCAAAACAACAATTCGACTAGCCATCGTCAATGCTTCAGTTTGATCATGCGTAACATAAATTGTCGTAGTATTAAGTCGCTTATGTAATTTCAATATTTCTGTGCGCATTTGTACTCGAAGCTTCGCATCAAGATTCGATAATGGTTCATCCATTAAAAAGACTTTCGCATCCCTAACAATAGCTCTGCCCAAAGCAACACGTTGACGCTGTCCACCAGATAACGCTTTTGGTTTACGACCAAGATACTCAGTTAATCCTAATATTTCAGCTGCTTCATTAACTTTTTGTTCAATCTCTTTTTTATTTACTTTACGTAGCTTTAGCCCAAATGCCATATTTTCAAAAACAGTCATATGTGGATATAATGCATAGTTTTGAAATACCATCGCAATATCTCTATTCTTTGGTTCAACATCGTTCATGCGTTCCCCATCAATATAAAAATCTCCAGATGTGATAGACTCTAGTCCAGCAACCATTCGTAATGTTGTTGATTTACCACATCCCGATGGTCCAACAAATACAATGAATTCTTTGTCAGTAATATGTAGATTAAAATCTTTCACTACAGTATTGTTGTTATCATACGTCTTTTTAATATGCTCTAACTTTAATTCTGCCATGTTATGCCTCCCATACTTTGTTTACAGTTTGATTGTGCAATACACTTTGTGAAAACGTTTGCGCAAATACTTACATAAATCATATAGTCACTCATTATTAATGTCAATCATAAATTGTAAACGTTTACATTACTGTCAGAATTAAACTTTTATATAGAAAATTGGTATAGTGCACAACTATTTTTAGTGTGACAATAATGATTTTTTACGTGCGAAATTTCACTGCCAATGCTAACAACCTTGTCTTACATTTTTTAAGTAATATCTAAATCAAACAAGTATGACTTAGCATTTCGATTTTCATTGAAAAAAGCAACCATTATGTAAGTATCATACTCACACAATGATTGCTTAATTTTTTAGACTGCGGGCACTCTTCTATAACTACAAATCATATAGGCTACGTTCCCCATCAGGTAACTTATCGATAAACGGTTTAGGATCTTCTGCATATGCATTACCTACGCCACCCTTCATTCTTTGAAAATGTAAATGTGCGCCTGTCGTTTGTTTACCTGTATTGCCTGAATATGCAATAATATCACCTGCTTTGACTCGATCACCTACTTTGACATTATATTTGTCTAAGTGTAGATACCACTGGTGATATTCTCCATTGTCTTCGGCAACCTGTAATACCTTGCCGCCTAATTCATTATTAAAGATACGTGTTACTTTACCATTCGTCGGCGCTTTAATTGGTGTACCTATTGGCAATGCAAAATCAATGCCATAATGCTTACCATCAAATGGTGAATGCTGATATTTACCAAAAGTCTCAGTAATCCGACTCCCTCTAAAAAAGTCTTCCCATTTTGAGTGTCCTTGTCCTTTATGATTTTGTGTCAATTTATCGGTATATTGGTTAAACCATTTTTGAATGTCATCTATATAAATAATTGTAAATAATAGTGAAAGAAAAATGATAATTGTTGCCAAAATACGTTTTGGTCGCTTTGTCATAGTGGCATCCATCCTTCATATATTTTGGGTATTAAGTATATATTCTAAATCAACTATTTCATAATTAAATGCCCTCATACTTTAGTAGTACTGCCAAATATAGATGAAGAAAATGATGGTAATTTGAATATTTTGATTGATATTAAATTTTATATCGAATATAATAATTATACTTAAGAAAATAACAGAAACAGAGGAGAATTTTCAAATGGCAAAAGTATTATATATTACAGCACACCCTTTTAATGAACTGGTATCAAATTCTATGGCGGCTGGTAAAGCATTTATCGAAACATATCAACAACAACATCCTGATGATGAAGTGAAACATATTGATTTATTTGAAACTTATATTCCAGTTATTGACAAAGATGTATTAACTGGTTGGGGAAAAATGAGTAATGGCGAAACGTTAACTGATGATGAACAAATGAAAGTTTCAAGATTGAGTGACATTTTAGAAGAATTTTTAAGTGCAGATAAAGATGTATTTGTAACGCCTATGTGGAACCTTTCTTTCCCACCTGTAGTTAAAGCATATATTGATGCTATTTCAATTGCAGGTAAAACTTTTAAATATTCTGCTGAAGGACCACAAGGTTTACTAACTGACAAAAAAGTATTACACATTCAATCACGTGGTGGATATTATACTGAAGGCCCCGCTGCTAATTTCGAAATGGGCGACCGTTATTTAAGAACAATTATGACATTCTTAGGTGTGCCATCATATGAAACAATCATTATTGAAGGACACAATGCCGAACCGCATAAAACTGAAGAAATTAAGGCAACTAGTATTAATAATGCTGAAAAATTGGCAACAACATTTTAATTCTTATCTACACTGTGTGACTAATCAAACGTCATACAGTGTTTTTTTGATTTTCTTACAATCCTTTTCAACCTTTTATATACATCTATTATTTTTACAAATTTAAATTTTGACATTCACTTTAGTTACGATGTAAATATTTTTAAAACATATTATAGTGTTGATGATATATTTTGAGAGTAGGTATGAAAGTATGAAAGCACATAAAAACTTCTGGTTAAACTTAGTAGCGAACATTAATACTTATGCTGTAATTATAGAAACATCCAAATCATCTATTAAAATTCCACATTATAAAAACACCTCACATAACTCGTTCAACTGTACCAAACCACAACACGTTAGATTTTAGGCTAACTATTGTGATGTACATCAAAAACGAATTTGTGAGGTGTTGTATATTTTACAAAGGTGACTAGCGTTTTGTATAGCATTTCCAACATTACTACACTCAAGCGTCACGCTAAAGTTCGAAATCGAATCCTTTCATTCAACAAAAGCCCATATCCACTACAAACTCCATATCAAACGCATAAACTATCTTGTGATACTATCTCGATCATATCTATAGTATGCATTTGTGTTCCGTTTCACTGAATGATATGCTTCATCATTCAAATATAAACCGTCATCTTTCAATGCCACTTGATAACCTTTCTTTCGTGCTAACCAGACAACATCTATATAATTTTCTCCTGCGTTTTCATAACTTCTTAAATCTTCAATATGTGCACTAACTTCAGGGAAAATGATTCTAATAACACTCTCCTCAATCCAACATTTGCCATGCATCCATCGCACTTGATCTGCCAATAAAGGTAACTGCACATCATTGAAATATACACGAAAGCCGTCATTATCATACATTTGCCGATATGGTAATGGCTGTTTTCTAATCACTAACACCTCGCCACCCATTACGGTGCCTTCTCTAGTATCATCACTGCCACCCGAAGCTTCATACGTTGTTGGGTCAACTTGTAGTCCATGTACATCTCCAATATAGGCATCTGGTTTATGTTCCATTGCATGTCCACGTGCAATCAATGCTAATATTGTAGATTGTGAAAATTGAGGCTCCCATTCAATGCGATTATGATGGCTACTATAAATTCTAGGTTCATCTATAGCCTGCTGAATATCCATGCCAAACACTAATACATTGATTAATGTTTGCGCAACACTAGCAATGATACTTATAGCACCAGGTGCACCTACTGTTAATATTGGCTTCCCGTGATGCATCACAATCGTTGGAGCCATGTTACTTAGTGGTCGTTTATAAGGTGCAATTTCATTGATCCCACCCGCCACAACATCAAAACCATCCATTGTGGTATTCAATAACACGCCGTAGCCTGGAATCGTAATACCCGATCCGTAAATCATACCGATTGATGTCGTAAATGAAGCAATATTACCTTCCTTATCAATCACACAAAAATGAGTTGTTTCGGTATGATTTTCTTCAACGTCTGTATGACTAATGCAATCAGACACAACACCATGCTCTATATCAATATTTGCTTTATTGCTATCAATGAGCTTACTGCGTGCTTTTAAATAATCGTCATCAATTAATGAGTGTACAGGCACCTCATGAAAATTATCATCCGCCAAGTATTGCGCGCGATCACTATATGCTAAATGCATCGCTTGTATCAAATGATGCAAGCAATCAACAGATCTTGGACCCATAGATGGTAAATCGACATGTTCTAATAACTTCAATATTTGAATTACCGTGATACCACCGGAACTAGATGGACCCATTGAATAAATGTCATAGTCTTTAAATGTCGCACTGATTGGCGCTTTAATCTGAATGTCATAATTGGCTAGATCCTCTAAAGTGATTGTCCCACCACATTCTTTAACAACATTGACTAATTGTTTCGCAATGTCACCTTTATAAAATGCATTAAACCCTTGTTCTCTTAATATTTGAAATGTCTTGCCTAATTCGGGTTGTACAATCCAATCACCTTCACGCCAATATTGATTTTCATGCGTAAATACTTGCGCCGTTTCGTGATACTTTGTCAATCGTGCGTGTTGCTGGCGCGAATATTTTTCAGTAGCCCAATTGGCTGAATGACCTTCAATAGCTAGTTCAATTGCAGGATTAATTAAATCTTCCAATGACAATTTAGCATAACGCTTGTGAATATAATCAAACAGCTTTGGAATTGCTGGCACAGCGACAGTTTTACCATGTGTAGTCATATCAAAAAATGATTTATATTCGCCTGAATCATCTAGATAAAATTGTTTATCTACATGTGCAGGGGCTGTCTCACGCGCATCAAACGCAGTTATACTGCCAGTACTTTGCTCATAATATAGCAAGTATCCGCCACCACCAATACCTGATGCAAATGGTTCTACCACATTCAATGCCAGTTGAATTGCAATCACGGCATCCATGGCGTTGCCACCTTGATCTAATACATCCTTACCAATTTTAGCCGCAAGAGGATGTGATACGGAAATTAACCCTTCTTTAGATGTTTTTGTCTGTTTGTCATTTAAGTTAATGACCATACTATATCCTCCTACTTTCTGTTAAATATTTAAAACATTATTGATTAATGGCTTTTTCTACTTTTTCTAAATCTTGACGTTGCTCGTTACCAGTATCGACAAGTGGTGTAATCGGTGATGCAATTTTAAATTTATCGCCACGATAAAACTTAATAAATTGATCCTGATCTATCGCATTAACTACTGCTTGTCTCAAGTTTGGATGCGTCTTAAATATACCTTTTTTAATATTTAGCATTAAAAAGACTGACTTGCGTCCATTTTTGCGAATAATGCTTAAATTTTTATCCGACTTAATTAAATCAAAATGTTTTTGATTCACATCTGCCAACATATCAATTGAATGATTTCTAAGTTCTGACAATGCATTATTCGGGTCACCATTAAACTTCAATGTAATATTTTTAATTTTAGCTGGTCCATAACTACCTTTTTCTGTTTCGTTGAATCCTGGATTACGTTGAAACGTTGCTTGATATGCATTTTTCTGTGTCATAATGTATGCACCACTTGCATAAAGCGCATTTTTTCCATCTGAATTTGCAGGAATGGTACTGCTATCCCCATATCCTTTTGGATATTCTTGATTTACTTGATTAACAAATTTTTTAGATAAAATGCCTGCCGAAGAGTGTGTTAAGTAATTTACCTCTCGAGGCATCGATTGATCTGTCGTAATTTTAACAATTTGATAAATACCGTCTTTATTATTTACTCTTTGACCATCTGTCGTTAACGATTTGACGTTATAAGCTTTAATCAACTTATCATAGATGGATTTATCGTCCTTGTCTTTCTCTTTACGCAACTGATCGATGTCCTCATCTTTTAATATCTTGATGTCATTTATATGTTTGTGCATATTATAAGTATTATTGTTAGGCACAGACTTTTTATCACGTGCTCTATCTAAAGAAAACTTAACATCTTCAGCCGATACACGCTCTCCAGTATTACGTGCTTGTCCATTGACCACTTTCGCAAAATAATCATCATCTCTTAACAAGAAATAAAACGCTTTATTGTCCTTATTCACAGCATAATCACGACTTAACGAACCTTTCGTTGTTAAGTGGTCATTTTCATCTAATAATAATAACCTTGTGTACATATTCATATTAATTGAATATACTGACGGCGCAATTGAACGTATTGGATCCAATGTAGGAATTTCACCATCTTGTTGTGTCATCACAAGTGGCCGCGTATCTCGTTCTCTACTATTGTTGTAATCAAATTGTTGCCATATTAATGCACGTGAATTTGGCAATCCAACACTATTTTTATCTAACACTTTATTGTCATATACTAAATTCTTTTTTGATCCATATAAAGGCGCCATATACCCTTTATCAAATACAACTTCATCTTCAATTTGCTTATATGTTTGTTTAACATCTGCTTCATTTTGAGTAGAAGCTTTATTTAACAACTGGTCTACATGTTTATCTTTCAATAAACTATTTGATCCTGTAGAACTAAATAATGCCGTCATAGCATAGTTCGGGTCACCGAATACTGTCATCCAGTCATCGATTTGGATATCATAATTGCCGGCTTGACGTTGTGTACGATAGCTTCCATAATCTGGTTGGATATTCATCTTCACGTTAAATCCTGCATTTTCCAATTGATCTTTGACGATATTCATATCATTTTCATAACTTGCTTGTCCTAGGAAATGTATCGTTGGTCGCTCGCCTTTCACTTCAACTTTCGATGACTTTTGAGCCACTTCTGATTTCGTAGGGACACCACAACCACTTAATACCAACGCTAAAACTATAATTGCGATACTAATGATTTTCTTCACATCTATCCCTACCTTTTTAATGAATTCTTGGATCTAGTGCATCACGCACTGCATCACCTATAAAATTAAATGCTAAAACGACGAACATAATACAAATACCAGGTACAATAGCTAAATTACTGTGCGTTTCCAAGTAGTTACTACCGGTACGTAAAATGTTGCCCCATTCAGCTACATCAGGTGCAACACCAAGTCCTAGGAAACTTAAACTACTTGTTGTTAATACAACCACACCTATATTTAATGAAAAACGTACAATCATAGGCGCAATCGCATTCGGTAAAATATAACGCCATATGATATTCCAAGTGTTTTCACCAGTGATACGTGCTGCATCTACATATTCCATGCGTTTAATTTCTAAAACACTGGCACGCATTGTCCGTGCAAATGATGGTATATTACCGATACTTAAAGCAATAATTAAATTTGGAATACTTGCTCCAAATGATGCAATAATTGCCACCGCTAACAATAATGAGGGAATTGCAAACACTACATCTAAAATTCGCATTATTAAATTATCAATATGATTAAAATAACCTGCGATAGTGCCTAGTAACACACCAAAAATAACTGCAATAACTACTGAAATAATTGAAATTGAAAATGTCAGTTTCGTTCCGACAACTACGCGTGTAAATAAGTCTCTACCGAAATCATCAGTACCAAACGGATAGGCTAGACTCGGTCCATGTAACAGTGCATTGAACTGATTTTTAGTAGCCAATGTCGTATCAAATGTAAATTGTGACACAATTGATAATGTCAGCATGTAGACTAAAATAAGTAACCCGATAATCGCAATACGATGTCTAGTAGTTTTTCGTATAAACGATTCCCACCCGTTATAACTATGTATTTGCGATGTACGTTGGTAACGTCTAATACTTACAAACATTAATAATGTAAATACGTTGCCTGTTAATGTCATCAACAATAACAACACTTCGACGATACGTCGCCATAGGTCATGATGCTTCCATGTTTGTTCCGTTGTTAAAATGATAATTAAAATGATGGTTAAAACGATTAGTAATGTTTCAGCAATATAGAACGTATCGGCCACATAACCTTTAAAAAGATTTAATGCACTCGTTAATATAACTAAAATATAAGTTGCAATAGCATAACTTGCGAATAGTTTTAAGGAAGCTATCTTTGTTGTAAGTTTTACCATATGCCTCACTTCCTTTCGTTAATTTCACTACGTAATTTTGGATCGATTAAAGCATAAAATATATCAATAATTAAGTTTGCTAAAGATATTACAATTGATATATATACGACCCCACCCATGACTGCTGGAATATCAGGTATTAGTTGTTTTTGGACGATATAACGACCGATACCATTAATGTTAAATACTTGTTCCGTCACTGCTGAACCGCCTAGTAACTCTGCCACTAGAAGACCAACTAGCGTTACAATTGGAATAATGGCATTTTTCAAAATATGTTTAATAACTACTTGTGTCGTCGATAATCCTTTTGCATAAGCAGTTAAAACATAATCGCTGCGCATTACTTCAAGTACAGAAGACCTTGTCATACGCGTGATAGAAGCAGCAATACTTGTTCCAATGACAAGTACAGGTAAAATCAACGATATTGGATGTTCTGGCATATAAGATGGTGGCAAAATATCCAATTTCAATGAGAACGCTAAAATGAATAATAACCCTTGCCAGAAACTTGGAATAGATAAACCAATTAATGCAATTATCATTAACGTGATATCAAGCCAACTATTTCGCTTCATCGCACTGATAATTCCAATTGGTATCGCAATAATTAATGCCACAATTAGCGCTAATACTGCGACAATTATTGTAATTGGAATTCTTTCGCCAACTGCTTTAGTCACAACCTCATTCCCTTTGTAAGTCGTACCTAAGTCAAAAGTAAAAACACCCTTGATGGTATCCCACAATTGAATAAAATAAGGTTCGTTAAGATGATGTAATACATTGAATTGATGTATCTGTGCCTTTGTTGCATTTTGTCCCAGTATGCTATAAGCCGCATCAAGCGGTGAAAAATACAGAATGGTAAACACACTGACAATAACACCAATGATGACAATCACAGCCATGACAATTCGCTCAAAAATATATCTAACTAATGGCTGTAAATAAATAGTCAATAAGATGAACATCGGCAAGGCCAATATCACTTTGATAATGATGAACTTATGAAATAATACATTTTCAAAGTATGTTGAAAAATGTGCTTGTTCAATATTCTTTGAATTCGTATTAGAACTTTGTGCCTTGAATATTTTTAATGCTTCTTTATGTATTTGTGTGGATGACTTTTGCTGCGATAAATATTTATATTTTTGATGTAACGCCTGTTCAATTTCTGAAATTTCAGAATTATTAGCGTAAAAATTTTTTCTCTTAGCAGAAAAGAAAAACTTTATCACTGCATATAAAAATATTGGCAAGCTTAATACCGATAATACAAACTTGTAAAATGCCTTGTGATACAACGACTTAAAAGATTCTAAATAAGTAATTATGATAATCACTCCTTGTAAAATAATCTTGAGTAGATTACTATGATATACAAAAGTATAGAATAAATTTACACATTTGTGAATAGGGAGGCACAACATCATGTCAAATTTATTAGAAGTCAACAGTCTGAATGTACAATTCAATTATGATGAAACTACAGTTCAAGCGGTAAAAAACGTCTCTTTCGAATTACGAAAAAAACATATCCTAGGTATTGTTGGTGAATCAGGATCAGGAAAAAGTATTACCGCTAAATCTATTTTAGGGCTACTACCAGATTATCCAGATCACACGTTAACAGGAGAAATTATTTTTAATGGGCAATCGTTAACTAATTTATCAACTTCAGCGTTACAACAAATTCGAGGTAAGGATATTTCAATGATTTTTCAAGATCCACTCTCTTCGTTGAATCCAAGATTAACGATTGGCAAACAAATTACAGAAGTACTATTTCAACATAAACGTGTATCTAAATCTGAAGCAAAGTCGATGACAATAGACATTTTAGAAAAAGTAGGTATAAAACATGCAACTCGACAATTTGATGCTTATCCACATGAACTTTCTGGTGGTATGCGTCAACGTGTCATGATAGCAATGGCATTGATTTTAAAGCCACAAATTTTAATCGCAGATGAACCAACAACGGCATTAGATGCCAGTACACAAAATCAATTACTGCAGTTAATGAAGTCCCTTTATGAGTACACAGAAACGTCTATTATTTTTATCACTCACGATTTAGGTGCTGTGTATCAATTTTGCGACGATATGATTGTAATGAAAGATGGAAGTGTCGTTGAAAGTGGCACGGTTGAAAGTATTTTTAAATCGCCACAACATACCTATACGAAACGCTTAATAGATGCGATTCCTGATATTCATCAAACGCGTCCGCCAAGACCGTTAAACAATGATATTTTATTAAAATTCGATCGCGTGAGCGTGGATTACACTTCACCGAGTGGCAGCCTATACCGAGCAGTTAGTGATATTAACTTGGCTATTAGAAAAGGCGAAACATTAGGCATTGTCGGTGAATCAGGGTCAGGGAAATCGACATTAGCTAAGACGGTCGTCGGTCTAAAGGAAGTGTCAGAAGGCTTTATTTGGTATAACGAATTACCATTAAGTTTATTTAAAGATGATGAATTGAAATCTTTACGACAAGAGATACAAATGATTTTCCAAGATCCATTCGCATCTATTAATCCAAGATTTAAAGTCATTGATGTGATTAAACGACCACTTATCATTCATGGGAAAGTCAAAGATAATGATGACATTATTAAAACTGTCGTATCGTTGTTAGAAAAAGTTGGCCTAGATCAAAGTTTCTTATATCGCTATCCACACGAATTATCTGGTGGGCAACGCCAGCGTGTAAGTATCGCGAGAGCACTTGCTGTAGAACCTAAAGTGATTGTTTGCGACGAGGCAGTGTCAGCTTTAGACGTTTCAATTCAAAAAGATATCATCGAGTTATTAAAACAATTACAGTTAGACTTCGGCATCACTTATTTATTCATCACACATGACATGGGTGTTATCAATGAAATATGTGATCGAGTTGCAGTTATGAAAAATGGCGAAATCGTTGAACTGAATAACACAGAAGATATTATCAAACATCCGCAATCAGACTATGCAAAGCAACTTATTTCAGAAGTAGCAGTTATTGCTAAATAAAAGTCATGCGTTGTGCAACTATATCACTGTATGGTCTGGAATAAATCGGGCAACTTCTGATGTGTTATGTTAGATGACTTTGTCATACTAACTATATTGTGCTATGTTAGGACTCGGCACCATATCAAGTGTTAGATGCTTTGCCATGATTTAAGGGTCACACCCATACTCTGGGCATTTTGACGCCATAATAAATCCCCCGCCACTATGTGAAGTGCGGGGGATTATTTGCATTTTATTAGAATATTCAGACTTTTAAGTGTGTCAACTTAGCTTAGTCAATGTATATTTAACGTCACTTACTCTTTTTCTTTCATAATTAACACATTCAAATAAATTTTGATCAAAAAACACAAAGTTAAAAGTACCATCTTGCAATATGCTCTCATACATTATCCCGTCATATTTAAGGCTTCGAATATAATCAGCTAAATATTGAAATGGCAAATAATCTATTCCTTGTTCATCGCTTGGATTTGTTATTCCTTTATGAATCTTTTTTAATGTTTGGTAATTTACAAAATACTTTCTAAATCCATCATCGCCAGCTTTGATTGCATTACTAGTTAAATTAGTTAAATTCGCAATTTTCAATTTCTCTTTTGTAACGTTTTTTTGTAACTTAACCTTACCTATATAAATAATGTCATTATGCTTAGGTTTAACTTCTTCTATACTGACCTGTTCTTTTGTACTAAGGTATAATACGCTTATCCATTTAGAATTCAATCTTCCTGCCGTTGCAAATCCCTTTGGTGGTGACATTAGTTCACTTTTCTCTGTAATGAACTTAACTATTCTAGATCTATATAATGGTTCAAATCTTTCTCTAAATTCCTCAATACTATAGTAATTAGTAGTGATATCGAGAAAGAACGCTAAATTCTCTAAATTGATCATATTATTATGAAATCTATTTTTATACTTCAAGCTCTCACAAAATCCATCCCAGTCATTATTTGCTACAATTAGATTTTCATTTGTATATTTTTTATCTTTAATGATTTTAGCGCCTACTAAACCTTCCAACACCCGTCTATCTATATTTTCATCATCTTTAAAAAGTTCATTTAAAATACAACTTATTTTATCTTCTTCAACATTAAATATACTCCAATCATCTTTTAATGCTGTTTCAATTTTTTTACCTTCTTTTGGGCTAAAAGTATCTGGTAAATTTATACTAATATCATATAATTCTAACGCTGGTCTTAAATAATCTCTAATCTGCTCTAATTTATCTATGTGTCGAGTCGTATCAAATATTTTAACACCAAGATGATCGTTATCAATATCACAATTGTCAAATTTGCTATTATCATTTACAATGATTTCTATGATTTCAGTATTATTAAAACATTTTTCACATATTTTCATTTTGAGACTCCAAGTATCTATTCATAATTTCTAGATGATGCATGATAGATAACCTTTTAATTAAACCTAATCCTGGATACTTATTATTTTCATTTAATTCTTCGAATTGTCCGATCGCATAAGATCTATTTTTATTATCTAAGTTTTTAGACCAAGTTACTAATTTATCTACAGCCTCAAAAAACTTTTTAGCTGGATTTAATCTATCGTTATTAGAATCAGAGACAAAATGTTTAACTCTTAACTCATTAGCCTCATCAAAATAGACAATATGTATCGCAATAGCTAATGGCGAAAAGCCACCGTCTACATATTCTCCACCTATAACAGAATAGTCTGAAAATGCTACGTATCCATCTTCCTTATAATAAAGGTGATCGTCGCTATAAAACTCGTCATCATTATCTAAATAATCAACATTACGACTTAGTTTATTAAAAGGATCCATAATGATGCCTTTGTTTGGAATATTACGCAATTTACGTTTAATGTGTCTATCATCTGGTACAAAAACCATTTCAAGTTTATTTTTATCTTCAAACATTTCCCAGTCATCTACACTTGTTAAAATAGCTAAACTATTACTTGAAAATTGCTGTTTCAACCTATCATTGCCTTCATCAGAAGGACCCAAGTAAGCTTTTTGAATAACACTTTTGTTTTTTGTTATTATTTCAGTTAAATGTTCAACAGTTTCGTTACTAATCTCTTCTTCAGTTAACTTTGAATTTACTACTAAATTTATAGAGAATGCTTTTTCACCACAGTATTGCAAAGTATTTTTAAATGTGGTTGTATATTTAATTGGTTCAATTATAGGTTGAATACAATCACCAATCAAACCTTTCTCTAACAATTCTCTAATTGCAAATAGTTCATTTTGTTTCCCACGCAAATAAGGATAATACATATTAATCCTCCTTAAGAAAATGATATAGTTTATTTTTATCTTTCTTTGTCATTTTTGCGAAATATAACAAGAACTTAATTTCAGTCGGAGCTGCTAAAAATTCATCTTTGTATTCTTTCATGTTGCCTCTTTTTTTCAACTCAGAAATCATATTGTTATGCAGTTTCGTCATTGGTATTTCTTTAAACACGTCAAATAACACATCATACTCTGTGAAATCATTATAAGTTGGCACATCCATATGATTTTGTGCAATAACTCTTTTTCTTTCTTCTTTTCGTAAAAAGTTGTACATCGCTTTTGTGTTTAAGAGACTATTGTTTTCTTTAGGTTTTTGAACTTCACTCAGAGTATTTCTAGTAGTTAACACTAAAATTCCAACTGTTGTATCTTTGTATCTAGCCATAACTTTATTCAGATGTTTGTCATTTGTAATGACTACGACATAATTAAACACTTCATAATAATCATTAATTTGATTATCTAATCTATCCAGCTTATCTAATTCTGTTTTAATCTCATAGACAACACCTTTGCCGTTTAACAATATAAAATCAGCAATACTTTTCCCTATGGGCATCTCAGAAAGTGCAGTAGTTGTATTAACAGAATGTCGTCCTAGAAGGAGTTTATTAAGCATTGTGTTTTTGTAAAAATATTCGTTACGATAAGACTTTTTAAGATAATTATATAAAGATTTCATCTTCTGTATTACATTGATATTTTTAGGTCCCTGTATATAAAAATCATATACCTCATCAACAACATCACTTTTATTTTTGATTGCAATTTGATGTAATATCTTTTGACTAAAAACACGATTAATCATATTTCTATTATCCATAGCTACGCACCTCCTTCAACATACATTTAATACTTATCCTGTTAATATTATAAACTATTTTAAATGCCTATAGACATTATTTCTATACACATACGATGATAAAATTGTATTGAAACCAAATGATGATTGCCAAACACATGGTAACTAACAAAATATAGAAAATAATAATGCCCCCCTACACTAATCTAGCGAGGGGGCTGAATCATTACACACCGTATTTTTCAGTTGTTTCTGCCACGAAAGATTCAATGGCTTTTCTTGCTTTACGTTTTTCTTTCAATGGCAAATCACCAATCATTTTTTTAAGGTGATGTGGGTTTACAACACCACTATACTGGTAGTCATTTGAAATTGTTTTTAGGGCTTGTTCATCGATAGATCTCTCTCCAGCAAATTGAAATGCTCCCTTCAAAGAAGACATTGAAAAAATGAAAACTTTGAAGGGAGCTTTATTTATGTCAATAAAACCTAAATTAGACATAGATGTACTGC
>NZ_JAFEPJ010000038.1:0-655 GCF_016893255.1 Staphylococcus sp. GDB20D11A | reverse complement strand
AGTCAATCCCGTACTTCCACTAATAAGCAAAGATTTAGAAGCTTCGAAATCTCAAGTGAGTTGGATAGTTAGTGGTATTGCACTTGTTCTTGCGATTGGAGTTCCGATTTATGGTCGAATCTCAGACTTTTTTGAGTTACGAAAGCTATATATCTTTGCCATTATGATTCTGGCAAGTGGTAGTCTTTTATGTGCAATTGCCCCGAACCTCCCATTGTTGGTTTTGGGAAGAATGGTTCAGGGTGCTGGGATGTCCGCAATTCCAGTTCTATCAGTCATTGCAATTTCGAAGGTTTTCCCACAAGGAAAACGTGGGGGAGCTTTGGGAATTATCGCAGGAAGTATTGGTGTTGGAACTGCTGCTGGTCCAATATTTGGTGGAGTAGTTGGTCAATATTTAGGGTGGAATGCCTTGTTTTGGTTCACATTTTTGTTAGCCATTATGATTGTTATTGGTGCCTACTACGCGTTACCGACAATTAAACCGGCAGAATCCGTAGGAAGCAATAAGAACTTTGATTTCATTGGTGGTTAATTGCTCGGCCTCACAGTAGTATTACTCCTTTTTGGTATCAATCAAGGGGAAACTTATGGTTTTTCTTCGTTCTCATCGTTAACTATCCTAATAGGTTCTGTTGTAGCTATGGTAGGGTTT
>NZ_JAFEPJ010000037.1:0-36166 GCF_016893255.1 Staphylococcus sp. GDB20D11A | reverse complement strand
TTTTTACTTTGCAACAGAACCGAAAATAATCTCTTCAATTTATTTTTATATGAATCCTGTGACTCAATGATTGTAATATCTAAAGATTTCAGTTCATCATAGACAATGTTCTTTTCAACATTTTTTATAGCAAATTGATTAAATAAATTCTCTAATTTCTCCCGTTTGATTTCACTACCATAGATTATATTATCATTGATATAGTCAATGAATAATGACAAATTATCACTCATAACAGTCCCAACCCCTTTATTTTGATAGACTAATTATCTTCATCATTGTAAAACAAATTACACCCTTTAAATTTAACTCAACTTAAATATCGACAAATTAAAAAACAATAAAATTACTTGAATATTATTCATAATATATTAACAACTTTATTATACTGCTCTTTATATATAAAATCATTAATAATTAAACAAGCCTTAAAATATTTAACTTTTTTGTGATTATTACACATTATCTTATCTGCTCTTTATCACCATAAAAATAGAAAAAACAAGATTCCTAAAGAATATAGGAATCTTGTTTCAGACTGTGGACAAACTGATTTTTTATCAGTTAGCTTATTTAGAAAGTTTTATTTAAATTACAGTTTCTATTTTTATTAGATCACAATTTTATTTTAGCTCTTGTTCAAGTAATCATTTTTCGCCAAAAACTTTATACTGAATAGCTTCTACATTAAATACTTTGTCAATGAGATCATCTACATCTTTAAATTCAGAATAATTTGCATATGGATCTATAAAATAAAATTGTGGTTCTTTACCAGAAACATTAAATATTCTTAATATTAAATATTTCTGCTTATATTCTTTCATAGCAAACATTTCATTTAGCGACATAAAAAATGGTTCCTCAATACTAGAAGATGTAGATGTTTTAATTTCAATAAATTTTTCTACAGCTTTATCTGTATTTGTTGGATCAAAAGCTACTAAATCATAGCCATGACCGTGTTGAGAGCCTGGATTATCATTTAAAATATTCCTAAACTGTTCTTTCTTATCTTCGTCTATTTTATTATCAATTAGCTCATTAAAGTAATTTAGCGCTAATTTTTCTCCAACTTTACCGGTTAATTTATTCTCTTTATTTGATTTTTCAATTTCTGAATCATTTTTAGTAGTCTTTGATACACCTTTTTTATATTTTGGAATTATTCCTTTAGGTGCTTCCACTTCCTTGAGTGTCTTATCTTTTTGTGCTGTTCTAATTTCTTCAATTTCGCTGTCTTCCTGTATTTCGTCTATGCTATTGACCAAGCTATCATAGGATGTTTTTGTAACTTTTGAAGCTAATTCATTAAATAGTTCTAAAAATTTCTTTAAATCCTCTAGCATATCTTCTTCTGTGAATCCTTCATTCAAATCATAATATTTGAATCTTATTGATCCATGAGAATATCCTGATGGATAATCATTTTTTAAATCATAAGATGAATCTTTATTTTCTGCGTAATAAAATCTTCCAGTATTAAATTCATTTGATGTAATATATTTATTGAGTTCGGAAGATAAAGTTAATGCTCTTTGTTTTGCAGCATTTTTATCCCGCGGAAACATATCACTTATCTTTGACCATCCTTGATTCAAAGATAAGTATATGCCTTCTCCTTCCGGATGAAAAAGATATACCAAATAATATCCATCCTTTGTTTCTTTTGTTATATTCTCATCATATATTGAAATCCAAGGAACTTTACTATAGTTCCCAGTAGCAACCTTCCCTACAACTGAATATTTATCTTCTTTTATATGCACTTTTAACTGCTTGGGTAACTTATCATGGACTAAAGTTTTATATAGATCACCTTTATCCCAATCAGATTTTTTAACTACATTATTGGTACGTTTCTCTTTAATTAATTTAAGGACCTGCATAAAGTTGTCTATCATTTGAAATTCCCTCCTATTATAAAATATATTATGTCTCATTTTCTTCAATATGTACTTATTTATATTTTACCGTAATTTACTATATTTAGTTGCAGAAAGAATTTTCTCAAAGCTAGAACTTTGCTTCACTATAAGTATTCAGTATAAAGAATATTTCGCTATTATTTACTTGAAATGAAAGACTGCGGAGGCTAACTATGTCAAAAATCATGAACCTCATTACTTATGATAAGCTTCTTAAAAACATAACAGCAATTCACATAAACCTCATATGTTCTGATACATTCAAAATCCCTTTATGAAGCGGCTGAAAAAACCGCATCATTTATGATATGCTTCCCCTTATCAGTGATTTTGCTAAAAAACTTTCAAAGTTAATTATTTTTTCAACAAATACCTTAGAGGATTTTTATTATTTAATATTAACTTTATTTAAATTTTGAAGTTTTTTAAAATAGTTGATAATGATCGAGCAGCTAATAATACAAAAGCTATTATTAGACTGAATCGGAATTAGGCTGTTCATCTGTTTCTCGCAATGTATTATTCGTAACTTGTGTTTGAGTTTCATTATTCGCTTTGAATAATATTTAAATTTTGTAATTTCTTACTTTGTTTTGATTCGCTATTGTCAGTTGTTTACTTTTAATCCTCATTATTCGCGCTATTATTAGATAGATAGTGTTAAATCTTGGGTTTTTGTTGATGGATAATAACCTACTTCAGTTAGTTCTTGATAGTCAATCTCACAGCTCTGGTGCCAGTTTCTACTAAACCGTATTTATACTACATCCCCATGTTCAGACTTATTAACATAAAAACTCACAGAATGATCTACCTTATCTCCAGTTTTAAAAAAGTTACATTTTCTAGATGGTAATCTTGTTCTTTCATAATACTGATGCCTATATCTGGAGCATTGCTAGCTGTTACTTCGCCTTCATCCGTATACTAAATAATAAAGTATTTACTTATGTAGTAATGGTAGAAATATTTGTTTTTATATCTTGATTCAGATTTAATTCTTATTGTTTATTTTCTTAAGTAGTAGCTCTCGAAATTGCACTACACTGCATCAAATTCCTCAATAATATACATTCCATTCACTGTTATTTGTATTTAGTATTAGTTTTCTAATTCCAACTTAATCTCAAAGAAATTATTTGTATGAAAGTTATTTTTGTTTCTGCTTATTTAAAAATTGAATGTTGATTAATTGCAAAAACAACGAATTACAGATTAAATCTTGATTTTTTGTTCCTCTTTTTTGCAGAATATTTTATCAAACCAAATATATTTTTAATACTTGCTCTCAATTCTACGGGAGGTTATCGATTTCTTTTTAACCAAGCTAATTGAGATTATTAAGATGTCATCCTCGTCCCCTGTTCTTCGGGGTAGTTGTCGATCAGCTTTTATGGAAAGGCTATCGTTAAAGAGTATAGGTTCTCGTCCCCTGTTCTTCGGGGTAGTTATCGATCCTTTAACGCGTTTTGAACATCTTCATAAGGTAAATAAAATTCAATTGTAGATTAATTTTACAATCTTCCATATAACGTCTCCATCTTTTCAAAACGACTTAATTCTACGGGCTATAAATAACTTAATTTGCCAGTGTATAACGTTTCAGATTAAGCTACCACTAAGTTATAATAACCATATCGAAAGGAGACCAATCTAATGAAATATACGAAAACCAAAGCAGTATTAAATCAACTCGTTGCCGATTTGAGCCAGATGTCAATGATTATCCATCAGACGCATTGGTACATGCGTGGACCCAACTTTTTGAAGTTGCACCCCTTGATGGATGAGTTCATGGAAGAAATTGACAGCCAACTCGATGTCATTTCTGAACGGCTGATTGCGCTTGATGGCAGTCCTTACTCCACCTTAAAAGAAATGGCCGAAAACACTAAGATTCAAGACTGGCCTGGTGAATGGGACAAAACAACCCCAGAACGCCTCGCACACTTAGTTGATGGCTATCGTTACTTGGAAGACCTTTACCAACACGGCATTGAAGTATCCGATGTTGAAAAAGACTTCAGTACCCAAGATATTTTCATTGGTCTCAAAACCGCAATTGAGAAGAAAATCTGGATGATTCAGGCAGAGCTTGGGTCGGCGCCGGAAATTGATGAATAAAATAATATTAAAAAATCGGTAGACTTATGGTAGATTTTAAAATTAATCCGAACGCCCATTTGGATATTGGACAGCCCTAGTTCACAAAAGGTTTCGATTTTAATTCGTTCGGAATAGGTTATACTAGACAAAAGATCAGCTCCTAAAAGATGGGTTTGTGGTAAACACCATTTTAAAGGAAGCTGATCTTTTTTGTCCGAACAGCGTTCGGATTAATTCAAATCTTTATTAAAAAATATTTCATCTTATTTAACAAGAAACCATATTTATATAACAACATAAAATACACTAAGTTATTTTATTGAACATATATCGTACTTTATCTATCCGACTATTTGGACGACGGGGCTGGCAAACAGGTTCACCGGTAGTAACATGGTACCCTTTTAACTCTGTTAAACAAACACTACGTCCATTTGTAAAGAAAGTTAAATCACTACGATATTCTTGAATACACCGAGCAGGGATTTCTCCACTAAGAATGACCTCATTATTTTTCAATTGAGTGTCTACGATGTTCGCACAATATTTAGGAGCATCGTTGTATGCTCGTGAAAGATATTCCTGTGGCGCATAAATTTTAAAACTAAGATATGGCTCTAACAATTCTGTTCCAGCTTTTTTTAAGACTTGTTCCAATACAATAGGAGCAAGCATCCGAAAATCTGCTGGGGTACTAACAGGGCTATAGTATAAGCCATACTTAAAACTGATTTTACAATCCGTCACATTCCAACCATATAATCCTTGTTCGCAACCATAGCGTATCCCTTCCATAACTGCATTTTGAAATGATTGATTTAAGTATCCAAGAGAAACCGAGCTCTCATACTGCATTCCACTTCCCAACGGAAGCGGTGATACAGATAAACCAATGGAAGCCCAGAAAGGATTTGGCGGCACTTCGATGTGAATGGTATATTCTGCATTTTTTAACGGTCTCTCCATATAAATGACTGTAGGCTCTTTTAGTTCTATCTCCACATGATACTTTTCTTGCAACAGTGCACTAATCACTTCCATTTGTACTTTCCCTAAGAAAGAAAGTATAATTTCATGTGTCGTAGAATCCACGTAATATCGTAGAAGCGGATCACTATCTGAGATTTCCAAAAGGGCATCAAGCAACATTTCTCTCTGTTCAGGTTTACTCGGTTCAACAGTTGTTTGTAGTAGAGGGTGCGGATTTTCAATCTTTTTTCTCTGTGGCAATAGTTTTGTATCTCCAAGAACACTATTTAACTTCAAAAACTCATTTTGCAAAATAACAATTTCTCCAGAATAAGCTCTATCAATCTTACATAATTCACCATTTATTGAAGTATACATTTCTGTAACTTTTATTTTTTCTTTTTCTGATACTCTAACCGAATCTCGTAAATGTAGTACTCCACTATAAAGGCGTATATATACAAGACGTTGTCTTTTTTTTGTATATTCAATTTTGAAAACATTTCCGCAAAGTTCAGACGGACCTCGATGTGTTGATGAATAAAATTTATTCGTAATCACTTCTATAAGGTTATCAATCCCTATATTGTTTTTTGCACTTCCGTGATAAACAGGGAACAGGGAACAATTATGAAATCTTATGCTTTCCTCTTGTTCGAGTTCCAATGCTTCTAATGATTTACCGGACATATATTTCTCTAAAAGGTCATCGTTTCCCTCTATTACCGTATCCCATTGTTCAGATTCGGTAAAGTTCGTCACACACATATTAGGATACAGTTCTACCTTCTGTTTGATTACAATTTCGGCAGAAAGTTTCTCTTTAATATCCTGATAAACCGTTGATAAATCAATTCCATTTTGGTCAATCTTATTGATAAAAAAGATTGTGGGAATCCCCATTTTCCTAAGTGCATGAAATAATATACGAGTTTGTGCTTGTACGCCATCTTTTGCAGAAATCAGTAGAATTGCCCCATCTAAAACTGATAATGAACGATATACTTCTGCTAAGAAATCCATATGTCCTGGCGTGTCTATGATGTTCACCTTCGTATTTTCCCACTGAAAAGAGGTTATTCCTGTCTGAATTGTAATTCCTCTCTGACGTTCTAAAAGCGTATTATCCGTCCTCGTTGTACCTTTGTCCACGCTTCCTAATTCTGTAATCGCTCCACTGTTATATAATAAGCTTTCTGTTAAGGTAGTTTTTCCTGCATCAACATGAGCTAAAACTCCAATATTAATAATTTTCATGTGATTTTCCTCCATTCAAAAACCCAAAAGGGCATAAAAATCCCAGTGATAAATACTTTTATCACTGGGATTTTTATGCATAACCATAGGTATACAAAGCATACAGATATTCTCTGGATACTTTAGAATCACATGATAAAGGTATTCTTAAACTGGGTACAAAAAACTAAGCCCTCCTAAAAAAGGACATCTAATTATTTGTTCCCGCTATCAAATTGACAGTTTATTTAAGAATACCTTGCCGCATATTTATTAACTCCTTTTAAATAGTCACTTAAATAATAGCACGTAAGAGCATATTTGTAAAGGAATCTCCAATTTTTTATCAAAAAGAGTACATGATTACAAAGTATCTGTAATCATGTACCAATATTTGTTATTTTACAATCTTCCAATTATCTTGTTTTTCTAATATCAACTCAAATTGCGAGATTTGGGTTGCCTTTGTTTCTTGATCTAAATATTTCACAGCGACATTCATGATTACTTACATAGTAAGTCAATTCTTTTTCTGTGGCGGTAGGATAGAGCTGGAAGAACGTTTCTAAAAAGCTAATGATTTCGTCCATCGTTTCTGTATCTACTGTATGGTCACTTTCTAGCTGTTTGGGTTGGTAGTCCGATTTTTGAGGTTTCTTACTCATTGTCGGATTTTTGATAATAACCATATTATCTGATTCATCTATATGGACAACCACATGAAAGCTAGACGATATAGTTTCCTTGTCTTTGTCTTCGGTAATAACTTGTTCAACAGAAAACAGTACCTCAAAGGTGTTCTCATTCACTTGAGAAACCTGCCACACCTGTATATCGTTCACACTAGAACTAGTAGGAATATCCTTACGAATCATTTCTTCATTTAATACCTGCAATTCTTCCGTCAAATAATGGGTCAATTTCTCATTTCGTTTATCAATGGCTTCTTGGGATTGGAGAGCGTAAAATATCTTGTGTAAACGCACAAAAGATTTCTAAATTGTATAGAAATAGGGAATGCCTTCCCTTATGATATTTAGTAACCACAGAAAACATCACAGGAGGCATTCCCCATGAATGAACTTACCACAGAAATTATCGCTGCACTAGCCCAAAAACAAGATTTGGACGAAGTTTTTCGTCACCACCTTGAAATCGCCATCAACCAGCTGCTTCAAACTGAATTGGCAGAGTTTTTGGGTTACGAACGCTACTCATACGCTGGGATTAACACTGGTAATAACCGCAACGGCAGTTATGAGCGCTCGTTTGATACGAAGTACGGCCAACTTAACTTAACCATTCCTCGAGATCGCAATGGCCGGTTTGAAAATCATACCTTGCCAGCCTACGGTCGGCACAGTGATAATTTAGAAACAACGGTTATTCAGTTGTATACCAAGGGAATTACCACTGCTGAAATTGCCGAACTCATTGAGAATATGTACGGTGCTCACTACTCCAAAGCCACGGTTTCCAACATGACTAAAGCCGTCAATGAACAGGTTCAAGCTTTCCAGCAACGTCGACTGGCTTCACAATATGCGGCTATCTTCTTAGATGCCACTTACTTGCCGTTAAAGCGGGATACCGTTCAAAAAGAAGCGGTTCATATTGCGATTGGCATTCGTCCAGATGGTACGAAAGAAGTGCTGAACTACCAAGTGGCGCCGACGGAATCAACTGGGATCTGGACTGAATTACTGGGAACCCTGATTAAGCAAGGTGTCAAAGATGTGCTGTTGTTTGTGGCCGATGGGTTAGTTGGTTTGGATGAAGGTTTAAATCGGCATTTTCCCAAAGCTAAACGACAACGTTGCCTGGTTCATGTTGGGCGTAATTTGATAAACAAAGTTCGGGTGAAAGACCGTAAGGCCGTGATCAATGACTTTAAACAAGTTCATTGGGCTGCCAATCGTGAAGCAGCCGAACTGAAACTGAATGAGTTCGCCAACAACTGGCATCGTACCTATCCCAAGTTAATCAAAGATCTGCTTAAAATGCCGAATCTGCTCACTTTCATGGACTTTCCACCAGCCATTCGGCAATCACTCTACTCCACTAACTTGATTGAGAACTTTAACAAGCATCTCAAGCGCACCACCCACCGCAAAGAACAATTTCCAACGGAAGATTCACTGGATCGATTCCTGGTTTCTCAGTTTAATGCTTATAACGAGAAGTCTCTGAAGCGGATCCACCGAGGCTTTAAAGGACTCCAGGACACCTTGGAAGCATCATTTATTTGAGTTAGTTACATATTATATGTACGAAGGCATTTCATTTACACAAGATTCTTGACGCTACCCAAAATCGTGAAACAGGCGAAAGAAAGTTGTATCAAGTGTGGTTTTGTAAATCCAGGCTTTGTCCAATGTGCAACTGGAGGAGAGCAATGAAACATGGCATTCAGTCACAAAAGGTTGTTGCTGAAGTTATTAAACAAAAGCCAACAGTTCGTTGGTTGTTTCTCACATTAACAGTTAAAAATGTTTATGATGGCGAAGAATTAAATAAGAGTTTGTCAGATATGGCTCAAGGATTTCGCCGAATGATGCAATATAAAAAAATTAATAAAAATCTTGTTGGTTTTATGCGTGCAACGGAAGTGACAATAAATAATAAAGATAATTCTTATAATCAGCACATGCATGTATTGGTATGTGTGGAACCAACTTATTTTAAGAATACAGAAAACTACGTGAATCAAAAACAATGGATTCAATTTTGGAAAAAGGCAATGAAATTAGACTATGATCCAAATGTAAAAGTTCAAATGATTCGACCGAAAAATAAATATAAATCGGATATACAATCGGCAATTGACGAAACTGCAAAATATCCTGTAAAGGATACGGATTTTATGACCGATGATGAAGAAAAGAATTTGAAACGTTTGTCTGATTTGGAGGAAGGTTTACACCGTAAAAGGTTAATCTCCTATGGTGGTTTGTTAAAAGAAATACATAAAAAATTAAACCTTGATGACACAGAAGAAGGCGATTTGATTCATACAGATGATGACGAAAAAGCCGATGAAGATGGATTTTCTATTATTGCAATGTGGAATTGGGAACGGAAAAATTATTTTATTAAAGAGTAGTTCAACAAACGGGCCATATTGTTGTATAAGTGATGAAATACTGAATTTAAAACTTAGTTTATATGTGGTAAAATGTTTTAATCAAGTTTAGGAGGAATTAATTATGAAGTGTAATTAATGTAACAGGGTTCAATTAAAAGAGGGAAGCGTATCATTAACCCTATAAACTACGTCTGCCCTCATTATTGGAGGTTGAAATGTGAATACATCCTATTCACAATCGAATTTACGACACAACCAAATTTTAATTTGGCTTTGCATTTTATCTTTTTTTAGCGTATTAAATGAAATGGTTTTGAACGTCTCATTACCTGATATTGCAAATGATTTTAATAAACCACCTGCGAGTACAAACTGGGTGAACACAGCCTTTATGTTAACCTTTTCCATTGGAACAGCTGTATATGGAAAGCTATCTGATCAATTAGGCATCAAAAGGTTACTCCTATTTGGAATTATAATAAATTGTTTCGGGTCGTTAATTGGGTTTGTTGGCCATTCTTTCTTTTCCTTACTTATTATGGCTCGTTTTATTCAAGGGGCTGGTGCAGCTGCATTTCCAGCACTCGTAATGGTTGTAGTTGCGCGCTATATTCCAAAGGAAAATAGGGGTAAAGCATTTGGTCTTATTGGATCGATAGTAGCCATGGGAGAAGGAGTCGGTCCAGCGATTGGTGGAATGATAGCCCATTATATTCATTGGTCCTATCTTCTACTCATTCCTATGATAACAATTATCACTGTTCCGTTTCTTATGAAATTATTAAAGAAAGAAGTAAGGATAAAAGGTCATTTTGATATCAAAGGAATTATACTAATGTCTGTAGGCATTGTATTTTTTATGTTGTTTACAACATCATATAGCATTTCTTTTCTTATCGTTAGCGTGCTGTCATTCCTGATATTTGTAAAACATATCAGGAAAGTAACAGATCCTTTTGTTGATCCCGGATTAGGGAAAAATATACCTTTTATGATTGGAGTTCTTTGTGGGGGAATTATATTTGGAACAGTAGCAGGGTTTGTCTCTATGGTTCCTTATATGATGAAAGATGTTCACCAGCTAAGTACTGCCGAAATCGGAAGTGTAATTATTTTCCCTGGAACAATGAGTGTCATTATTTTCGGCTACATTGGTGGGATACTTGTTGATAGAAGAGGTCCTTTATACGTGTTAAACATCGGAGTTACATTTCTTTCTGTTAGCTTTTTAACTGCTTCCTTTCTTTTAGAAACAACATCATGGTTCATGACAATTATAATCGTATTTGTTTTAGGTGGGCTTTCGTTCACCAAAACAGTTATATCAACAATTGTTTCAAGTAGCTTGAAACAGCAGGAAGCTGGTGCTGGAATGAGTTTGCTTAACTTTACCAGCTTTTTATCAGAGGGAACAGGTATTGCAATTGTAGGTGGTTTATTATCCATACCCTTACTTGATCAAAGGTTGTTACCTATGGAAGTTGATCAGTCAACTTATCTGTATAGTAATTTGTTATTACTTTTTTCAGGAATCATTGTCATTAGTTGGCTGGTTACCTTGAATGTATATAAACATTCTCAAAGGGATTTCTAAATCGTTAAGGGATCAACTTTGGGAGAGAGTTCAAAATTGATCCTTTTTTTATAACAGGAATTCAAATCTTTTTGTTCCATTAAAGGGCGCGATTGCTGAATAAAAGATACGAGAGACCTCTCTTGTATCTTTTTTATTTTGAGTGGTTTTGTCCGTTACACTAGAAAACCGAAAGACAATAAAAATTTTATTCTTGCTGAGTCTGGCTTTCGGTAAGCTAGACAAAACGGACAAAATAAAAATTGGCAAGGGTTTAAAGGTGGAGATTTTTTGAGTGATCTTCTCAAAAAATACTACCTGTCCCTTGCTGATTTTTAAACGAGCACGAGAGCAAAACCCCCCTTTGCTGAGGTGGCAGAGGGCAGGTTTTTTTGTTTCTTTTTTCTCGTAAAAAAAAGAAAGGTCTTAAAGGTTTTATGGTTTTGGTCGGCACTGCCGACAGCCTCGCAGAGCACACACTTTATGAATATAAAGTATAATGTGTTATACTTTACTTGGAAGATACACCGAATGAAGAAACACTGAAGCAACAACTACCTAAAGATTTTAAGAGTTATTTTATTTTAAGTCTTTATAACATGAGTGAAGCGAATTTTTAAATTTCGATAGAAATTTTTACATCAAAAAGCCCCCTGTCAAAAATGACGAAGGGGGTTTTTTGCGCACGCTTTTCGAAGAAAATAATACGACTTGAAAAGTGGTGTATAAGTGCGCCCTTTTAAATTTTGAGTGATTATATTTTTTGAGTTAGAAAAAGGGATTGGGAAAATTTCCCAAAATAATTTAAAAAATAAGCAAAAATTTTCGATAGAGAATGTGCTATTTTTTGTCAAAGGGATATACCTTGACTGTGCTTGCTGTTACACGAACTTAATTTTTTTGATATAAGTTTTGGAATTTAAATCACTCTTAGAAGCTCATATTTGCGTTTTAAGACGTTTTAAATATATCTGCGTATATTTTTATGTGTTTTATCTTTTCGTCGGCAAATGCGTTAAAAACAGCGAAATAAAAGAGGTCAAGGGCGAACGTAGTGAGTGTATTTACCCTTGATCTCTTTTTTTGAGTTGTTTAGCTTTTGCTAAGACGACGGAAAGAAACGAATGCAGTTATCAAGTTGCTTTTCAGAGGCAAGGTCAAGCGCTTTGCGCTTGTTGGGTGTGGGCGAATAGCCCACGGTTTTATTATTTGGAAATTTAGTGGGAGCAGGGGGCGAAAAAACATGGGAATTTTTGGAGCGAAAAAACATGGGGGCACTACGACGGATGTTGCGAATTCCTTGGTCATCTCTGGACTTAGTCCGTATGAGACTACGCGACGCTTTTCTGGGTCATAGACGGTTGCCAGATAAACCCACTCACGATTCATCAACTGGATGTACGTAATGTCAGTTGCCAGAACGCCACTCAAATCATCCAACTTCTTCATGAGGTTGGGCTTTTGAGGTGTGTCAGTGGTTGTTGTTGGCTTCTTGTATGACTTCTTGACCATGCGAGATTTGAGATTGAGCTCATTCATGAGTTCCCAAACCAAACGATCACCAACATCAGTCTTCAAAATGAAGCGCAAGAACGCTGCGATACGACGGTAGCCATAGATGCCACGATTGGTGTTATAAACGGCTTTAATTGCCGTTTTCAGAGCAGTACGCCGTGTTTCTCGTTGGCTAGGTTGCCAGTTTTTCCATTGATAATACGTGCTTCGAGCAATGTTCAAAGCCGATAAAACGCTTGTTATGCGGTGTCCCATTGCGAGTGACCGGTCAATGATTTCCAGTCCTAACTCGCGATTTTGCGTTAATTGTACTTCGAAAGCAACACCGCGGCTCGTTTTAAAATCTCAAGTTCTTCGCGAAGTTTGGCGTTTTCCTTTTGTAATGCGTTTACATCAGCTTGCGTCCATTTCTCGCCGTCCACTTCGTGGACTGTGTACAATTTGACCCAGTTACGGATTGAATCGGCCGAAGGCCCGTACTCAGCGGCTAGTTCAGTGTAAGAACGCCCTTGGTTGTGCATCTCGACAAGAGATTGCTTAAATTCTGGTGAATATCGAATCATATAAAAAATGCTCCTCTGCTATTAGTTTACAGGGCAGAGAAAAATCTGTCCGTAAATCTAGCATAAGAGCATAAGCAGTTTCTGATTCAACCTCCTTAAAAATTATTTGCTCAATATTCGAACACACGTTCGAGTAGACGGCTTAATTTTAGCACAGAAAAACAAGAAAACAAATTTTTGTCGGATTATTTTCGAACAAAAAAGATCTTCCAGGAAAATGGGAAGATCAAGTAAGCTATATATTTTTAAGGGCCCATTTTTATATAATCGCCCCTCGAAAAGACTATTAAAACAACCCCTGTTATCTAACTAGTATATAGCAGGGGTTGTTTTTTTGTTAAGTGATATAATAAACCATAAAAGAAGTTTAGAAATACGGTCCTGTTCATCAATAAATAAACAATTTAATTATTTAATTTCAGAAAGGTATATATGAATCATGGCGCAACAAATTGTCCTACCCATCAAAGACTCTAACGTTTTAAAGATGGTACAAGATACACTTCTCGATAGTTTCCGTGCTGGTCGCCGAAATTACACCATTTTTCAAGTTGGTAAGGCCACGCTACTACGTGTGAGTGATGTCATGACATTAAGAAAATCAGATGTCTATAATCCAGACGGCTCTGTCAAAAATACAGCCTTTATTCATGATAAAAAAACCGGTAAAGCAAACACGTTATATTTAAAGCCTGTTCAGCAAGACTTGCTGCAATATCATGATTGGCTGGTACAAGAAAACATTAATTCGGATTGGTTATTTCCCTCAACGGCCCATTCAGACCGTCACATTACTGAGAAGCAGTTTTACAAGATTATGGCACGCGTTGGTGATCTATTAGGCATCAACTATCTAGGTACACATACCATGCGTAAAACAGGTGCTTATCGTGTTTATACACAATCAAACTACAACATTGGCTTAGTCATGCATTTATTGAACCACTCAAGTGAGGCCATGACGCTCACTTATCTTGGCTTGGATCAAGCAAGTCGAGAGACTATGTTAGATCAAATTGATTTTGGTTAAACTCATGCCCTAACCAGACTCAAGCGATACTTTAGTGACTTATCTAGCTAAAATTTGCTAACATTTGTATTAAATATATAAGAGATAAGAGTTGATCATATGCAATTAGTTTACAGGGCAGAAGAAAATCTGTCCGTAAATCTAGCATAAGAGCACTATTCTTTTAGATAGCGATGTGGGGATTGACGATGACACTTAGTTCTCGTCCCCTGTTCTTCGGGGTAGTTATCGATCCGATGCTTCACTAAATAGCATAACCATTAGGGGTCAATTATTATTTTAGCTGTCAAAAAATGTGACAACTAACGATACACTACTATATAGAATGTCACTTTTTTTGACAAATATTATAATGATTTCCCTTATATTAAAAGTATACTACATTTGATACGTTAATAATTAATCATATATAAAACTTAATATAAATTTAACTTTTCTTCCTTTTTAATTTGAAATAAGGGATAAAATTAGTGACTACTGTTCAGGAAAGTAAAAATATACTTCTATATTAAAATAATAAAAAAGCCATACACAATAAGTATTTATTTTTTGATATATTTAAACTAATAGTAATCTAAAGAGGTATTATTAATGACAACAATAGGTTTTGAAGAAAAATTATGGCAAGCTGCCGATAAATTAAGAGAAAGCATGGATACTGCTGAGTATAAAAATGTAGCATTAGGTTTAAACTTTTTAAAATATGTATCAGATTCTTTTGAAGAAAAGCATGAAGAATTGAAGCAAGATCTTTATGCTGACGAAGAGGATAAAGATGAATATTTAGCAGAAAACATTTTCTGGGTGCCAAAAGAAGCAAGATGGCAATATATTAATGACAATGCGAAAAAAACAGAATTTGGACAAATTATTGATAAAGCCATGATTGCGATTGAAAATGAAAACGAACGCGACATTATCTAAGCGTTTCTCTGAAATGTTAGGAAACTCGATTAATAAATATAATAGCCGTTCCATTGAAACATCTAAAGTGATTGAAGAACTTATTCAACTCGCTAAAGATATCAAACAAGAACAACAACGAGGAAATGAATTAGGTCTGAATTCAGATGAGATTGCATTTTACGATGCTTTAGTTTCACATGAAACAGCGAAAAAAGCGATGGAAGATAAAGAACTACGTGCTATTGCTCATGAGCTTACTAAAACAGTGAAAGAAAACATGGGTGTTGATTGGTCTAAACGTGATAGCGCAAAAGCTAAAATGCGCGTAGCTGTTAGACGATTGCTTAAAAAATATGGCTGTAGAACAAGCAGAGCTTATGGCAAGTAATCAATAAAAAATAAACTATAAGTAGCTAGTTACTTTAACCCCTTCTACATTAATATAGTTATTTAAACCATAAACACTCAGTTTTTTTGTACAATTACCTATATAATAATCTACACTCTTATATTTAGCTATTTAATTATACCTACATAATATATTAAACAATATTTTTTGTATAGAAATCTCCAAAAAACCCCACATAATATCTAAATATTTGCTATATTTGTGTAAAGGATAATATAGAGGTGGAATATAAATGGCGACAATTGGATTTGAAGAAAAGTTATGGCAAGCGGCAGATAAATTACGGGGAAGCATGGATGCAGCAGAATATAAAAATGTAGCATTAGGCATTATATTTTTGAAATATGTTTCTGATTCTTTTGAGGAAAAGTATGAAGAATTATTGAATGATGAATACGCTGATGAAGAAGATAAAGACGAATACTTAGCAGAGAATATTTTCTGGGTTCCTAAAGAAGCACGTTGGCAATATATTAACGATAATTCTAAAAAACCAGAAATTGGTCAAATTATTGATAAAGCAATGATAGCAATTGAAAAAGAAAATGAATCATTAAAAGGCGTGTTACCTAAAGATTACGCAAGACCTGCATTAGATAAAGAAAAATTAGGCGATATTATTGACTTATTTACTTTCAAAGTCGGAGACTCTGAAAGTAAAAAGCAAGATATCTTGGGTCGTGTGTATGAATACTTTATCGCAAAATTCGCAAGTGCTGAGGGTAAGAATGCTGGGGAATTCTATACGCCAGCTTCAATCGTTAAATTACTTGTTGAAATGATTGAACCTTATCAAGGTAGAATTTATGACCCTTGTTGTGGTTCGGGTGGTATGTTTGTACAAAGTGAGCATTTTATTGAACGCCATCAAGGTCGTATAGGTGATATTGCTGTTTATGGTCAAGAATCTAATCCAACTACTTGGAAATTAGCAAAAATGAATTTGGCTATTCGAGGCATAGATAGTGATTTAGGGGATCATCATGCAGACACATTTCATAATGATTTACATAAAGACTTGAAAGCTGATTTTATATTGGCTAATCCGCCATTCAATGCAAGTGATTGGGGACAAGAAAAATTATTAGATGATTACCGCTGGAAATTTGGTATTCCTCCAAAAGGTAATGCCAACTATGCATGGATTGAACATATGATTTCTAAACTTGCCCCAAGTGGTACAGCAGGATTTGTTTTAGCGAATGGTTCAATGTCTACAAGTGGTAAAGATGAATTAGAAATACGTAAAACCTTAATTGAACAAGACTTAGTTGAATGTATTGTCACATTACCAGGGCAACTATTCTATTCAACTCAAATTCCAGTATGTTTGTGGTTCGTGACAAAAAATAAAGATAAAAACGGTAAGAATGAACGACGTGGAGAAGTACTATTTATAGATGCTAGAAATATCGGAAGTATGGTATCAAGAACATTAAAAGAGTTCTCAGATGAAGAAATAAAAGATATAGCAAATGTCTATCATTCATGGCGTGGAACAAACGAAAATCAATATGAAGACAAAGCAGGTTTCTGTAAAGTAGCAAAGACAGAAGAAATAAAAGATAACGAATATATCTTAACACCAGGACGTTATGTAGGCTTAGCAGAAGTAGAAGAAGATTCCGAACCATTTGAACAGAAAATGGAAAGAATCACAGCAGATTTAAGTGAACAATTTGCTAAATCAAAAGAACTCGAGGACCAAATCCGTAAATCATTGGAGGGTTTAGGCTATGGAGTATAACAAGTGTGAATTGCAAGAAATAGCATCGATGAAGTATGGTAAGATGCCGAAAAAAGATAAAATAGTCGATAAAGGCTATCCAATTTATTCAGGTTATAAAATCACCGGTTTCTATGAAGAATATATGTATGATGATGAAATGATTATAGTAGTAGCTAGAGGTGTAGGTGGCACCGGCGACGTAAAATTATCTCCGCCTAAATCATACATTACAAATTTAAGTATTATATTAGATACTAACGAAAATCTTGTAGACAAGAAATATCTTCAGTTGCTATTACATTCTATGAAGTTAAAATATCTAGATAGTGGTTCAGCACAGTCTCAGATAACTATTAATGATTTAAAAAGATTAAAAATTTGTCTACCTAATATTAAACATCAGAAAAAATTATCTTCTTTTATTAAATTAATAAATAGAAAAATTGAAATAAACCAAAATATCATAGCAAATCTTGAAGAACTTTCAAAAACATTATTCAAACGATGGTTTGTTGATTTTGAGTTTCCTGATGAAAATGGAAATCCATACAAATCAAGCGGCGGAGAGATGGTTGATAGTGAATTAGGGAAGATACCAAAAGGATGGGAATGTGTATATTTAAAAGACATAGTACATCACAAAAAAGATACATTTAACCCTAAAAAAAGTAATGAATCAGAGGTGAAACATTTCAGTTTACCAGCATTTGATAGTGGACAGTATCCTACCATTGATAATGTAACTGATATTAAAAGTAACAAGTGGATAATAGATGAGAATTGTATTTTGTTTTCTAAGATGAACCCCACAACTAGAAGAATATGGGTAACTTCATATAACGAAAATTTTCTAAACGTTGCTTCATCAGAATTTGTAGTTCTTAAAAGCGATAATAGTTATAGAAATGCTTTTATTTATAACATATGTATTTCTGACAAATTTAATGAATATTTGGTTTCAAATACTACTGGTTCAACTAATAGTAGGCAAAGAGTTAAGCCAGATATAGCAGTCCAATACAGGTTTGCATATAATGAAGAAGTTTCATATTTATTAAGTGAAAAAATTGAACCATATATTGAAAAAATTAAAATAATTAGAGAACAAAACCAAAATTTAACCCAAATCCGTGACACATTACTACCAAAATTAATGTCAGGTGAAATTGAGATACCTGATGACATCGAGGTGAATGAAGATGAGCTTTCAATTTAGTGAAGATGATTTAGAACAGGTGGCATTGAAGTGGTTTGAGGGCCTTGGCTATTCTGTCAAAAATGGTCGAGATAGTAGTGAAAATGGAATTATGAATGAACGGGAGAGCGACAAAGATGTTGTGCTTGATGATCGTTTAGAAGCAGCTTTAAGACGTATTAATCCTGAACTAAATAATAGTGCTATTGAACAGGCTATACGTGAAATTTCTATTGAGAAGTCTCCTAGTTTATTAGAGAATAACCGTTCTTTCCATGAAATGATTACAAATGGTATTGAGGTTGAACATTATAATGATGACGGTGAGACGATTAATGATTTGGTATATGTATTCGACTTTGATAACCCGGGAAATAATGATTTCTTAGCGGTTAATCAATTAACTGTGGTGAATGGAGACTATAAAAAGCGACCTGATATTGTGTTATTCATAAATGGATTACCGGTAGTGGTCATTGAACTGAAAAATTCTACAAATGAATCTGTTGGTATTGAAGACGGATACCATCAGTTAGAAACTTATAAAATGAGAATTCCACAATTATTTAATCATAATGCAGTATTAGTAACGAGTGATGGTGTTAATACAAAAGCAGGTTCTTTAACTGCTGATTATGACCGTTTTATGAGTTGGCGTACCAAAGATGGAAAAACTGAAGATTTATCAATATTTCGTAGTTTAGATATATTAATTCACGGTATGTTAAATAAAGAAGTACTATTAGATTTAATACGTCATTTTGTTTTGTTCCAAGATGACGGTAAAGGACATATAGTTAAAATATTAGCTGCATACCACCAATACTATGCAGTGAATAAAGCTGTTGATCGTGCTATGGAAGCAACATCTGAACATGGAGATGGCAAGGGTGGCGTTATTTGGCACACACAAGGTTCTGGTAAGAGTTTGACAATGGTCTTCTTCTCAGGAAAGTTAATTCAAAAATTAAATAATCCAACATTAGTGGTTGTAACAGACCGTAATGACTTAGACAATCAATTGTATGGTACTTTTGTAAAGTCCAAAGGACGCTCAGGTAAAGGATTATTAAGACAGACACCTAAACAAGCTGAATCACGAAAAGAATTAAAAGAACTATTATCAGTAGAATCAGGTGGTATCGTATTTACAACTATGCAGAAATTCGAACCTGAAGAAGGACAAGCGACAATGGATGCTTTAACAGAACGTAAAAATGTAGTTGTTATGGCAGACGAAGCACACCGCACACAATATGGTTTCAAAGCAACTTACGATGAAAAAGGTGAAGGTATTAAATATGGTTATGCAAAATATTTAAGAGATGCTTTACCTAACGCTTCATTTGTTGGCTTTACTGGAACACCTGTATCTTCAACAGATAAAAATACACAAATGGTATTTGGTAATTATATTGATGTATATGATATGACTCAGGCTGTTGAAGATGGAAGTACGGTTAAAATTTATTATGAAAGTCGTATTATCCCATTAAATTTACCAAGCGATTTAGATATTGATGAAGCATATGATGTCATTACTTCTGGCCAAGAAGAAGATACTAAATCTCGATTGAAATCTAAATGGTCACGTATAGAAGCACTATCTGGTGCAGAGCAACGTATACATGCTTTAGCGACTGATATCATTAATCACTTTGAAACAAGACAGAAGGCAATGAAGGGTAAGGGTATGATTGTCACAATGAGTCGTCGTATTGCCGTTGATTTATATGATGAAATTGTAAGACTTAAACCCGAATGGCATTCAGATGATGATGACAAAGGTGTTATCAAAGTCGTTATGACAGGTTCATCTAGCGATCCGCAAAACTTCCAAAAACATATAGGTCCGAAAAAGCGAAGAAACCTTTTAGAGAATCGTATGAAAGACGTTAATGATGAATTACAACTCGTAATTGTGCGAGACATGTGGTTAACAGGATTTGATGTACCTTCAATGCATACAATGTACATAGATAAACCGATGAAAGGTCACAACTTAATGCAAGCTATTGCACGTGTTAATAGAGTATTTAAAGATAAACCAGGCGGATTAATTGTTGACTATGTAGGTATCGCTGAAAGCCTGAAGGAAGCATTAAAAGAATACACTGATTCTGATAGAGAACAAACGGGCATAGATACCGATAAAGCACTTGAAGTTATGCTAATGAAATACGATATCATTCAAGATATGCTGTATAATCACGACTATTCTGATTTTGAGTCAGAAGATCAATTAAATCGCTATAATGCTATTTCAAATACGATGGATTATATCATTGGTTTAGGTGAGAAAGAAAGAGAGCGATTTATAAAAACTGTGACAGAGCTTTCTAAGGCATTTGCATTATGTGCAACAGAGGAAGCAGCACAAGAACTTAATAGCGAAATTGCGTTTTTAAAAGCAGTAAAATCTGGACTTGTTAAATTATTAGCTCCACCTACTGATGCAAGTGAGCGTAAAAAGACATCTGCTGAAATAGAAGCAGAAATCAATCAATTGATTTCAAAGTCAGTTGTAACTGAAGAAGTTGTAGATATTTATCAAACACTCGGAATTGAAAACCCAGATATCTCAATATTGTCAGATGATTTCTTAAAAGATGTAGAAGGACTACAGCAAAAAAATGTTGCAGTTGAGTTGTTAAACAAATTACTTAAAGGACAAGTTAAGTCATTAATGAAAACAAACGCTACAGTATCTAAAAGATTTTCTGAGATGCTAAGTAAATCAATACAAAAATACAATAACCGTTCTATTGAAGCTTCAAAAGTCATAGAAGAATTGATTCAAATGGCGAAAGAAATAAATCAAGAAAAACAAAGAGGAAAAGACTTAGGTCTAAGCACGGAGGAAATTGCTTTTTATGATGCATTAGCCTCTCATGAAACTGCAAAAGAAGCAATGGGGGATAAAGAATTAAGGGCTATTGCACATGAATTAACTAAAACCGTTAAGGATAACATGAGTGTGGATTGGTCTAAACGTGATAGTGCCAAAGCTAAAATGCGTGTAGCTGTTAGACGATTGCTTAAGAAATATGGCTATCCGCCAGATTTACAAAAAATGGCTGTAGAGCAGGTCGTAGAACAAGCAGAACTTATGGCGAGTAATCAATAAAAAAATAAACTAAAAGAGCATCCCTCACCGCAAAGTGAAGGATGCTCTATTTTTATTGAAATATACATTTCATTTTGTTAAATAGCGATTAATAATATTTTGAAAATCATTGTTAAGTACCGTTGTTATAGAGTCATCATTCATAAAATCATCATAGATTTTATCAAGTATTTCCTCGTCCTCGATCGCTGCGAAATGATATACTAAACCTTTTACTATTGATACATAATTTTGTGATGCTAAACAACTAGCAATCGTTTTCCAATCTGACTGCGTGGTGTTATCGTTCATAGATAATCCTCCTTTTTATTTTAATGTCCATTTTTGACGTGCTTTAGGATTGAGAGGATGCATGATTTCATTCGTTGCTGGATTAATGAGCTTTTTGATTTTCTTTTTATGAGGTTTTAAGATTTTCATTACTTGTGTAACACGTTCTACAACAACTGGCCGCTTCGCATAAGCTCCATAAGCTAGAATCACTGTTTCACTCTCACTAATTGCTTTCATCAAATGGATGTCTGTATGCTTATCATAGGGTTCTTTGATATGTTTAAGGTTCTCAGGGGTTTTGATATTAGAGAATAAATTTACAGGGTATACATCGCCATATTGTTCAGAATTCGCTAATTGATCGAGAATAAGAACAGTTGTGAGATCAAGTGATAATACACCATCTAATTGAGGATACATCGTTATTATTGTACAAACAGGCTTCTTTTCATCTCATATCTTTTTGAGTAAAGAATTTGATTATCGTGACTAAATATTTCTTCAGTTAGTAAAATGACATAATAAGAAAGGTCTACATCATCCTAATGTACGATGTAGACCTTATTAATCCACTTGTTTATAAATTAATTTTAGTTTCGTGATCCATAGCTGTTTTAGGTCCATTCCAAATTTGAACTGTTCCATCATCTTTAACTACTATGGTATTAGCGCCAGCCCCTGATTTATTATTTGCATTAATTGTCCATTCTGAACCATTGTATTCCGGTTCTTGGAATTTTAATAAGTCTGCATCTCCTACTTCGTTTACAGCTGCAATAGCATAATCAAAAACATTATCTCTAGTTACCTGTTGGTCATCACTTGTATCTTCTTCTGTTGTAGATTGCTCTTGACTATTATTTTGACTTTCATTCGATTGATTCTCATTATTAGATATTTCACTAATATTTTGTGAATTATTGTCGTCATATTCTTTTTGCTGAGCTTGTAATTTATTTTTTTCTAACTCTACTTCCTGATATTTGTTGTATCCAAAAAATCCAACAGCTGCTAATATGCCAATGATGGCAATTACTGTTATTGTACTTAATAATTTTTTCATGATTTCTTCATCCTTAAATTTAATAATTGCCGCCTTGACCATTGGCGCGTGCTTCAACTTGTCCTCTTAAATAACCAATATAATCTCCAGAACCTTCAGCTCTACTATCAACAGCGGCAGCTTCCTCTTCACTCATGCCTTCTTTATATGCATCTAAGAATTCATCATCAGACATGTTTTTAGCATCTTCTGCTGTATATTTAGGTTGATTGTCTTCGTTTTTCTCATCATTCGTATCAATGCCTTTGGTAGCTACTTGGAATTTACCTTCTTTTTCTAGTTTCTCTAGTTCAGGTGTCATTTCATCTCTAGTAATAACTCCATCACCATTTGCATCATTTTTCATAATGTTATTTGGGTCATCTGAATTGTCTATATTTTGTTCATTTGTAGATGTTATTTGTTCTTGATTTGTATTAGTTTGATTATCTTTATTCTTTTCTTTTTTATTTGTAGTACTTTGCTTTTTGTCAGCTAATTTAGACTCTTCTTTTTTAAGTTCTAAATCTTTATAACTCCCATATGCAAATACAACTGTAACTCCCAATACTGCAACTAATAAAATAACGCCTAAACTGGCGAAAACTTTCTTCACATCATTATCCCCATTCTATATTTATTTTAATTTTATATTAATCTATTTTGCTACGCTTTTCTATATTTATTGTTAAAATAATTTAAAAAAAGAACACATTTTGAAATCAATGCGCTTTTAAAAATAGTAACTTCTGTATTATGCTTTAATTTCTACAGGTTCACCAAAGTAATTTTCTATAATTCTTGCTATTTCTTTACCTAGTGGTCCTTTTATTGTGAATGTTCTTTTGAAATAAGAACCTATAATACCTAGACCTGCTGCGGCAAGTAGTAGACTACCTCCAGACATAGCAGTTAATCCTATTAAGGTTCCTAATGCAGCTTTACCCATTTGTTTAAAAGGTTTTTTATCAAAAATAACTGTTAAGCCTATGACATTAGGTGTCTTTCTTTTTCCAATAATAATTAAGTAATTACTTTTATGACTCTTAAAATGATACGTTGTTATTTGCGCATTATCTGTAAATACTTTTAATAGTTCGCGTTCGTGGCTACTCGATTTTTCTAGAATTTCATCCTCTTTAAGGACTTCAATATCCTTACTGAATGTATATTTTTTATTTAAAGCAAGTGTTTTCAATTCATTTTCAAAATCGTTTAAAGATTTCGCTTCATAATATACAAATTCCATTTATTTCACTCCCTGTTATTTTTCCCATTTGTTCGTTTCGTGATTATAAGTGAATCCTCTCTCTTGTAATAAGGATTTAGCTGCAATATAAGTATCGTAATCACCATCATCTTTCTTCTGTATATCATATATTTCCATTAAGTCTTGGTTTGAACTATCACTTAAAGCGTCTCTCATCAAACCTCTATCGCCTGTTGTTTCCCAAATCGCACCGATGGCTGCGCCAACGGTCGCAACTGAATAATATGCTGCTGCACCGACACCTTTCCCAATGCCTTTGCCTATCGTTTTTATGATGTTACTCATGATTACCATTCCTTTCATTATTATTAATATTATTTGTAAAGCATTGTCTGCTTTGTTTACTCTTGAATCTGTTGTTTTAAATAAGTTGATTGTAATAAAAGTAATTCATCAATCACTTGCTCTCTTAAATCAGGGGGTGAAATGATACGTATATTGGATCGATACATAAAACAGAGTTGAATCGCTTCGAGTTTTGTCATTTTGAAAGTGACAATAAGATAATGCGTATCATATTTTTCTATTACATGAATTTGATAATATCGATGCATTTTTAACCACACATCTTTAGAAATTTCAAACGTGATATAGGTTTGTAACTTTAATTTTTCATGTGTATCTACAGATTTTTCAGACAAACTCAGATTTATTTGATTAATATCATCGATATAAATTTCATCGTCCATTCGATATACTAAGTGAAAAGCATGCATTTGATAGTACATCGATAAAGGTAATAATAATTTTTGATTGTATTGAAGATATTTATTTTCGTTCATTGCTTGAACAGCTAATGATGATGACGAAATACCTGCTTGATTTTTATCAATTTCAAAGCGGTTAAGATTTTTTAATAATGTAGTTCGATGACCTGAATGATGTCTGATGATTAATGATTTAAGATATTGATAAAAGTAATGACTTAATTTGGGTGTAGTTAGGTACAAAGCAGTCAAAATATCATACATAAAATACATATTTTCATCTTTATCTTGTTCGAGCTTATAACTTTCTGACTTATAATCGTACGTAATTTCTTTGGTTGTACTGATCCATGATTTACTTTCATATAAAAAATTTCTGATATCGTCGATATCTCTTTGTATCGTCCGAGAGCTTGTCTCAAGTTCTAATGTAAGTGATTGTTTGTTGACAGATTTATTTTGTAGTAACCGATGGTATATTGTTAATATTCGAAATGCACGATCCAATATGTCACCTCCTTTAAGTTATATATTACAAAATAGGATTGTCACAATAAGTCAATTCTCCGTATATTTAATAAAAGTTGTGAAAAATATTTTTTAGATGAAGACATTGATATAAAGGGATTTTATAAATATTGGAAAGTGACGAAATAATGGTAGTGACAAAATACGGCTATACCTCTACCTTTAAATCATGTTGTCTAATGGAATAGGTGTTACTATCGGAGAAAATAATATGGTCATAAAATAAAATGCCCATCATTTCACTGATGAGCATTAACCGTTCGGTTACATTGATATCTTCAGGAGAGGGCGTAGCATTTTATCAAGAGTAAATTACAAAAGAATCATTTAAATCAATACTTTCACTTTGAATACATGTATTTGAAGTGGAAGGTACTTATTTCAAAAATAGTAAAACCTGTATCTTAAATTACTTAATAGTAACATAAGATACAGGCTGATTTTTTATTCATTGTTATTTATACTAAAGCACCCGATAGCTCTGAAAACAATCACAAATTCAACTTTTCAAAGCCACAGCTTTAAGTTATTTTGTCCAGACAACCCCCATTGCCCAACCCATTTTATGGAATTGGCATCCAGGCAACAACTTTTCATATAAATCGTAATAATTTTGTTCAGCTGGAAGAACAACTTCTGGCAGCATAACAATCAAAGGAAATTTAGTGAGTTTATACGACTACACTTTTCTTGACAATTCCAAAGTATAGATAATAAAAACCGCTATGCGGCAAACTCAAAAGGTCTTCACATAGCGATTATATCTAATAAAAATTCATTAATTTTTTTACATTTTCAACAACCAGAATGTATCATTAACACTTTTACATCCTTATTGCATAACTCAAAAATTACATAACTTCCAATTCTCTCATCAACTGTTCCCATTCATTAAAATAATTACCCTGACACCTTTTAACATCATCAATTGATTTTTGTATTTCCGTCAGTACCATATAATCAGAAGAATTGTTTGGTTCAGAAATGATTTTATTCAATCTTTCTAATTCTTCATCATATTGATTTATTAACACTTCAAGCTTTTCAATTCGTTTCTCCTTCTTAACCTTCTCCTTCTCAATGGAGTTACGATCGCCTTTTACTGTGTTATTTTTCTCTACTTTCTGCTCAACTTTAATGTTATTAAATGGCTTTTCAGAATTCATCCTTTTTTTCTCGTACTCACCATAAGTAGATTGTACAAACTCTACACCATCCTTATCAAAAACAAGTAATCTGTCAGCAATCTTATTAGTAAAATATCTATCATGTGACACAAAAATAATTGTACCTTGATAACTGCATAAGATATTCTCTAAATTCTCTTTTCCAATAATATCCATGTGGTTTGTCGGTTCATCTAAGATTAAAACATTAGTACGTTTATATAATAATTTACATAATGTCAATCTAACCTTTTCTCCACCTGACAAAGAGGACACCGGTCTAAAAACATCATCTCCACTAAACTGAAATGAGCCAAGAGCAGTTCTGACCTCTGTGTCATTTAGCTCAGGGTATTCGCTTTGAAAAATTTCGAATAGTGTATCATCTCCACTGATTTGAGCAAGCTGTTGGTCAAAATAGCTAATTTCAACATTGTATCCGAATTTAAAATCTCCAGACAATGCTGCCACACCATCCATAAGTGTTTTAAGCAACGTGGATTTACCAATACCATTACTCCCAACAATTCCAAGCTTCTGTCCCCTTTCAAGGTTGAAATTAACCTTTGCAAGAGGAGTATCATAGCCTATCACAAGTTCTGAAGCACTTAATACTTGCCTTGAACTACTGATTCTCGGTTGAAATTTAGACATATAAGTTTTTGTATCGTATTGGTCTGGTGCATTTAATATTTGCATACGCTGTAATAATTTAATTTTAGATTGCACCATTTTAGCTTTCGTAGGTTTATAACGAAAACGTTCAATCAAGCGTGTAATCCTTTCAATTTCTATCTGTTGCAAATCGTAATCTTTTTGCTGTTTGATATGATTTTCTCGTTTTTGCTCCTCAAAGGCTGAATAATTACCTTTATAACATTTGGTCTCTCCCCATTCGATTTCATAAACCTTATTCACAATTCGATTAAGAAACATTCTATCATGGGAAATAATAACCAATGTAGATTTATAACTTCTCAAATAACTCTCCAACCATTGTATTGTTTCTATATCAAGGTGGTTAGTAGGTTCATCAAGTAATAGAATGTCTGGCTTTGTTAAAAGTATTTTTATAAAAGCTATCTTAGTTCGCTGACCACCTGAAAATTCAGAAATGGGTTTTTTATCATCTGCTTCAGTAAAACCCATACTACGAATCATCGTTTCATATTCTTTTTGGTAGGTTAGACCTCCAAGAGCCATATACCTTTCACTGATATCAGAGTATTCATTGATGATTTTATCATCATATTGATTCTCCATTTTATCTATCAGCTGTTTCATCTTGTTTTCCATATCAATAAGCGTCTTAAATACCGTACGGACTTCATCCACCATTGATATACTTTCATCTTCAAAAGGCATCTGTCTTAAATAGCTAATATAAGGGTTACCGGTCTTTATTACTTGAAATTCACTTTCACCAGTTCCTTCTTCTAATTCAATTTCGCCTATAATAGCTTTTAGCAAGGTTGTTTTTCCACATCCATTTCTACCAACAATAGCAATCTTTTCATTATCATTGATTTCAATACCGATGTTTTCCAACACCATATTACCATCATAGTAAACGGCACCATTAATTATTTTGTATTGCATTTTCATATCCTCCTTTGCGTAAGTACTAGCAATTGCAAAGGTGGCTTCGGACAATAATTATTCCACTCCATGTAAAGCTTGTCACAGCCACCTATACATGAAGTTCTTTAAATGTTACTTTAGTTGTAGATTTCATTTGCTTCTCCCTCCTATCGTTTCAAATATAATTCAACTTCCCCCTTATTGTACCAAATCGCTAGCGCAATGGCTAACCTAAGTTTTAGCTTACACCTTTTCTGATAAAAACAAAGTAACTGATCCGTTATCTCATCCGACACCAGATTCCGCATATGCCCTGCTGTTCCCGTCAACAGAAACCGCAGCCACACTGGAAAAAGATACAAAAGGATTGCCGCAATTGATTCTTTGCATTAGCCATCAGCTTTACAAATCACTCTTTCTATATTCAAAAGGCGTTTTTCCTGTTTCTTTTTTAAACACGGATGTGAAGTAACTTTGTGAGTTAAATATAAGATATTCACTAATTTCTGATATTGACTGATTCGTATATACCAATAGAAATTTGGCATATGCTATTTTCTCCTTCTTAATGTATGCACCAACAGTCATACCTATATCTATCTTGAATTTACGCATGAAGTGATACTGACTTAGACCAATTTCTGTGCATATTGACTGAATGGTGAGCTGACGGTTGATATTTCTTTTAATCATCCTGACTGCTTTTGCTATGTCTGAAGAGACACCAGATACTCTATAATCTGCAGTACTTAAAGCGAAATGCTCCAAAATACTGTTATACATAGCAACGGACTCTTCTCTTTTTCTCAGAGAACTAAAGCGATTTCCGTAATAGCTACTGATTGCACCTGACATTTCAATAGGAAGACCGCCAGCAATAGCATAGTACATCGATAGATACAGACAGAATGTCAGCATGGATTTTGTTGATTGTTCATTATTACAAAATTCAAAAAGTGCATTAAGGTAATCTTGATCCCGGTTCAGCTGTTTAAGTGTAGTTATATCACCATTTTGGACAAGCTCAAGTCTTGTTCGTAAGTCCTGATAACTTTGTTCAATCGTCCGCTTTGAAAGCTCAGACGTTTGTAGTCCCATGATATCAGTCGAAAAAAATTGTACCAGTTTATTCACTAAACTCTCAATAGAAAAAGATAAATTCTTATCTAATGCAAAGTAATACATCATCACACATATTTCACTAAACTTTCTGATATCGAGCACAGTCCATTCATTGTCATTGCTTCCCTGATAAATCATCAATGGGTTAATGTTCTCTACCATCACTGGACCAATCTGAACGTACATTGCTTTATCATCAGATTCAAATGTGCATCGGACAGCACCAAGAGGATGAACTCCGATTCTGAATCCTGGTAAATCTTCAATCCAATATTGGCTCATATCATAATCAATAGGAAACAAATTCTTGTCAACTTCAATATTACCAAGAGCTATGTTTATATTCTTGTCATCTTTTATTAGAACTGAAATTTTATAGGTTGAGTGAAATACCTGTGCGAGATGGCAGATTTCTTTTATTCTTTCTTTCTTCATAGTTTTGACAACCCTTGTCTGTACCTTTCAAAAGTATTTTATAATATAGTATAACATATTTTGAAAAGGGATATATCGAGATTAAAAAGTGCTAGCGCACCAGTCGGTAGCGTCAGCACTTCTGTTGAAAACTTTAAATAGAATGTGAAGCATTATATCCACTCAGCACGGCGCCACCCAATTTGGCTTCTCCTGAATCATCGCTGAATAGTTCTGAATAATCTGAGCTGACTGTGTTTCATTCTCTGACTGTCGAAGCTCTTCAATCAGTTTGCTTGTTAAGTCCTTATTTGCAGTTTTAAAAGCAAACTGCACTACAAATTCCTTTTGAGATCCTGTAAAACGATGCTTTGCCTCATTCATAACAAACGCTGCCTCTTCTATGATTTCTAAATTCATACATGCCTCCTAATATGCCATGCTGTTTTCCAAAACAGCAATTTCAATAATTTCTTTCATCTTCTCAGCTGCTACATTATTATTAATCAGTTCAACTAACTGTCCTTCTGTAAGACCCTTTTCAATTCCACTCTTAATCTGAATCAGCTGAGCTGGCGCCAGATCACCACTTGCAACTAGCTTTACGATATCCGCTCTGGATTTCTTCTTAAAGCATAGTTTAGATAGTAATGCTATCACTCCATTGGTTTTAGATTCTGATCTGTCCACCTGAACTTTCTGAACCACTCTACCCTGCATATCAACGACCGGCACCTGATAAAAAATTGGTATACCAATTGGTTCTTTTAAAATGGTCTGCTGTGTCATAGCTGCACCTTCTTTCTTGATCTCACCTTGAACGCTTTGTTCCTCTTCCTTCTTTGGTTCTGAAGATGTAACTGTATTCACATTCGTGGCATGAAGCAATTTATCCTCTAAAGTTTCAATGCGATTGCTCATACGATTCATCTCCTTATCCTTAAACTCTATCTGTTCTCGTAATCTAGAAATTGCTGAATTTGCTTGATTCAGTTTGTCCTGCTGATCATTTAACAATTGCTCTTTATCAGCATTCTCTTTCACAAGATTCTCCCTAATCTGTTCATCTGCCTTCGTAGATTCAAATATAGTAAGCTTTTCATTCAAAGCATCGTATCGCTGCTCCTGAACACAGATTTTACTAACAATCTCCTCCATCTTCTTGACAAGTTCCTGCACATATTCTGGTTCTGTAGCCGTCTCTTGCTTTACCATCTGAATCTGTTCTAAAAATTTACTAAAAGCAGTCTTCATAGCAATCGGTGTTTCCTTCCTTGCTACAACCTCTTCAATTGTCTCAATCGGTACACCCTTTTTATAGAATTCAAATGCTATCTGCATCTGAGGTGCAGTTAGTTCTGTTCGTTCTATTAAGGATAAAAACTCTTCCGATTTACCATCACGCAGACATTCCGAATATACCCTCATTTGTCCAATGTTGTAACCAGACTTTAAATACAACTCTGTCTGTTCCTTTGAAAAACCATATTCCAAATCATCCTTAATCAATGCTATAATTTCCTCACCATATCGCTTTCCAGACTTTAGAATGTCAATATGCTTACCGATTTCTGATTTACTAAGTGCTTGTTCCATAAATACCTCCTTCTAAAACTCGACTTTCGTCTCTCCTATGGACATTTGTCAAATGTATTTGCATGCAAGCATGCATTACTTGTCTCATTGTCTACATAAAAATAACAGCCTATCGTTTTGGCTGCTCTTTCCTGTCTTTGTCTATTTCTTTCTCTTTACTGATTTCTTCCTGTTTTGTCTTTTCTGTATTGTCTGAAATCAGATCCTTCCAGATTGACTTTCCAAGATTCAATTCACGAAATACTGCTTTCTCTTTCGCAATTGTAGAAGCTATTTGTTCCTTGTAAAAGCTTCCTAATTTCTCCACCTCCTCTAGAGTATATCCCTCGCTAAGGAGTTGCTCTGACAATAAAGTCCATTGATTGTGTTCATCGATAAAAAAATCATCTCCTTTTTGAAAAGACTCTTCTGCCGGTTTCAATACTTCTAACTCATCCAAAATAGAAAATAAGTTTACACATCTCTGCCGTGCCCGATATACTTTACTCTTTTCAAATGAAGAATCCTTTCTCTTATCCGTCAGATTCTCAATCGTTGCTTCCAAATCGACCACATTGTGAATGTCGTGCCTTGCTAAAAACAGATATTGTTGCTGAAGTTTATGCATCTTTCTTATGTCATTCTTGTATTTCCACACCTGACTATAGGGCTTCTTCTTTAGCTGCCCAGTCCGATATAACCTTGCATAATATCGCTTTTGAAGACCTGACATTCTAGCTCTCCTATATCGCTTTATATAGCACTTCACAATTTGCGGTTTTGCCAATTCCTTCTGCGCCTGATAGAATTCCAAGTCTTCCTTCTTGATTCGCTCCCAAATCTGCTCTTCGGAGTAATTCTCTCCCAGCGACTTACATCGTTTAAACCGTGTCATTCCTGGAGGTTTTACAGCAAGATGCTTTCCCTGCTTTGTTTCATAGCCTTTCTCTTTCAATAAATCCACAAAGTCATCAAAAGAATTTGCCTGAATAATACAAGAATCCAAATCGCGTTTTATCATATCTGCCCAAACAAACTTTCCTTCACGGTATTCGCTCCAGTCCTTATAATTCTCATTTGCCCGTTCTCCCTTTCCTTCTTCAATATCAATGATGGATAGACCATACTCTTCGCATAATCTATTAGTTATGGGCTGAATATCTCTTGCCCAATCCCCTTTTTCATAACGATACTTCTTACCTGAAACAAAGCTGACACTGTTAAAAACGATATGGGAATGCACATGTTCCGTATTATCATGAACCGCATATACAGCTTCATATTCTTTCCCAAGGTATTCCTGAACGAATTTCTGTGTGATTTCCATTGCAGTATCTGGATCGACCTCATTTTCTTTAAAAGAAAGGATCAAATGATATCCCTGCCGCTTATCAATCTTTCCAAATAGTCGTTTCGTTTCTTTCATCTGTTCAAATGCTGTATCTACCTGACAATTGATTGCTCCTACCAGTCTGCCATCCTGTGTTTTCTCTGGTTTTAAAATATACTCCAGTGAACTTTTCAGGTGCTTTCCATGAAAATGTCCTCCACAGTCTTTCATATGAAGGATCTTACTAATTGCCAATCTGCATCACCACCTCATTCACAGCAGAATTCAACTTTCTCATATATGCTACCAATCGACTCTTATCATCCTCCGAATATAGCCCGGAATTATGATTGAAGACAATCTGATTGATATTAATTCCAATCCGATTCACTTCATTAATCAATGTCTTTAAGAGTTTACGAATCTCAGGATAGTCGTTTGGCTTCTGTCGGATTAATAAGCGCACATACTCTGCTTCATTCATCCCAGCTTCCTTTGCTTTTTCTGCCAGAATTTTAGCCTCTTCTGGCATCAAACGCAACGTCTTCTTAATACAATGAATACTATCTGCCATCTCCTCACCTTCCTCTGTTACCTGTTGAATTCTGCTGTATACCTTCAGATACTACACGCACGGCTGTATCAATCTCTTTATGCTGATTCAGGTTCTCTATGAACTCATTCGCAAGCTTAACTGCTAACGCTTCCATTTCTCTTCCAAATCGAGTCATATCAAATAATCTGTCTAATCGCATTTCATCCAATTTCAATTTCTCATATTCTTTTTGATGCTCTGTAAAATCCATGAAATCCTTTGGATTATTACGACCTTCATCTTCCTCAAGAATCTTTTCATAATTCCATTGGCAGACAATATCAATTACCTCATCCATTGAATACACTTCCGTCTCACCTTGAACCTCTGCAATATCTGTTCGATAGAGAGTCCCTTCTTTGTCTTGTCCAATGGTATAATCATGACCTTCCAAATAACCAAGAAGAATCTCTGCATCTTCAACCGAAAAATCAAAAGACAAACCACTTTTCTGTATCCACTGAATCACTTCTTCTGGTTTTGTAAATAATTCAATTTCCTGTTCCATCACTCCCTTGCACCTCCTTATCTGTCTTTGTGAATTCTATCCTTGCTCTAATGTCCCCCGTAAAGTTCCCGGTGTCCACTGCTAGATACGCTTCTAAGCCATCTCTGGCTTTCGAAGCATCTAGTTAGGGGAAAATCCCCTAAACCCCCTTCTATATACGAGTGATAGCACTTTTTGCTATCACTTTTGCCTTGTGAATGCACTTTCTGCTATCACATGGCAATTATGAGTGCACTTTCTGCTATCACTTTTTATATAGACTTTTCCTAACTTTGATTACCTTATAATTGTGATAGCACTTTTTACTATCACTTTTGCTTTGTGAGTGCACTTTCTGCTATCACTGCCTCGTTTTGATGGCACTTTCTGCTATCACTTAAATCCCAAACACTGGACATAAATTTTGAATACAAATCAAAACAATAGACATTGGTTTTTAGGAGAATTCCTGTAGACAAATGTTTTGCATACAAATCCAAACCGTAATCTGCTTATTTTGCATGCATCCCTTTTTCTGAACAGTTCTTTGGAAATTCCAAATCTCGTTTCTTTGCCACTAGCCATTCGTTATAATCTTTAAAACCAATTGGTGGTGGACTATCCTCCACTTCATAACCAAGTCCATAGTATTTCTCACATAATTCCAATGAAGCCTTTCTCCCTGGCTCATCATTATCAAGGCAAAACCGTATGAATGAGATCTGTGGATTCTCTGTTAGAAACATAATCAGTGGAGCATCTGCAAGCATTCCAAGAGCAAGCTTATTTGTTTCAAAATCAGAAAAAATATCCGTATAACTCATAAGATCGATAGCTGCTTCAAATACAATCAGTTCAGAACTTTCTGCATTCGTTACATTAAATCCATAGTTCTTATCATTTCCAGCAACATCGCATTTAAATGAAGAACCTTCCCTATCAAAAACCCCTCTCATACTTGCAAATCTAGTCATTCCGTCTTTGTCATTTCCCTTAAAGACCACATTATGATAATGTCTGCTCTCATAAATCAAATCCTTATCAATAAAATAGTCAATGACCTGATCGCTTAATCCGCGTTCTTCCCTTAGATACGAGTACAAATAAGAATTATCCCTAGCTGGTAATGGTAGTACAAACTCTTTTACCTTTGGTGATTCTGGTTCTACCCGATACATTAATTCTGACATTCTGTTATCTTCCTGCATTCTTTGATAACCCACAAAGTCCAAAAGCCAAAACACTGCTTCTTTCACTTCCATTCCAGCAAAAACTCGAAGGAAATCAATCTGTGAACCACCGTTGCTTCCCTTTTCATACTGCCTTGACCAGCGAAACCAATGACTTTTATCATAAATTCTTACAGAGTCCATTTCCTTCAGCGTGTGATATCTACCCACACGTTTTACTGTATATCCAAGGTTAGTAGCTACTGCTGTTAAATCAACACTCTTTGCAATAGCCAGCTCTTCTTCTGTAAATCTGCCTCCATCCACTCACATTCACCTTACCTTCCCTCGCTCAGCTATCATTGGGGATGGAAAGTCTAGAGTTTTATAGTCGTTCGTCAAAGTAATTCTTGGATTAGATATCAACCCTTTTTCCTTGAAGCTAAAAAACTCTCGATTATCTCCTCCCACAATCACGTGATCAATTAAAGGAATCCCCATCAATTCACATAATTTGTTCATCCTGTCTGTCATCATCGTATCTGCTTTACTTGGTAACGGGTTTTATCAAGAGTAAATTACTAAAAATCCATTAACATCAATGTTTTTACTTTAAGAACATATATTTAACGTGTTAAATCAAATGAAAAAATACAATGTAATTATTAGATGACAATTGATTACGGTCAGAAGAATGTACCACAAATAAAAAAACTAATTCCTTTTTATTTTATCGAGGAATTAAGCTTTTGACCTGCAACAATCACGCCCAATTTCGGAATATCTATAATATGATTTCGATCTTAAATTATCTACTTTAACTGACGCTACCTGCTCGTTAAAGAAGACCTATTTAAAAAAGTTTATACTGCACCTGCCTTTATTATGTAAGTAAAAGTAGTAAAGCTTTAAATTGGTTTTCAAAAAAGTAGGGTTGATTATTTCTTTTTCATCAATTATAATTGTGTTATTATCACAATATGAGAAAGGAGGCAAAAAGTAATGGGAATTGATTTCATTAATGTCGAGTTTAGAAAGCATGTAAAAGTTTCAGGGGATTTAGGTACAACGGGATCAGTATGTCCTTTTTCACAAAAACAAAAAATGGAAACACTACCGGAAAACTTTTTGCCTCCTTTTATATAATGGGCAAAAATTTATGAATCTATTGCATTTGTAAAAATGCATACGAATGATTAGGCACCGGTTGTTAAACTGGTGCCTTTTTTTTGTTTGATCAGTTCAGTTAGTTTGGAGAACCGAATCTTTAATCATGCTGTAGAAATATGGTGAGTTCGTTGATTTGGTTTTACAATATAAATAGATATGAGGTGAGGTTTATGGTGAAAGCAGTGGATTTAGCCTCCTAAAATCACAATATATTTTAGGAGGAAATAAAATGAAAAAGGATAGTAAATCTAAAGAAATGATTCAATCTGAAAAAAGGGGTTCTACTAGGCTTTTAATGATGGTACTCTCCCTATCTGTACTTGTAGGTTCAATTACGGCTGATTCAGTCAATCCCGTACTTCCACT
>NZ_JAFEPJ010000036.1:0-2366 GCF_016893255.1 Staphylococcus sp. GDB20D11A | reverse complement strand
TAATTTCTTTTAACAAATGTTAACAGTTATGATATAGTTAGAATAGTTTAAAATAAGGAGTGAGAAAAAGATGAAAGAAAGATATGGAACAGTCTATAAAGGCTCTCAGAGGCTCATAGACGAAGAAAGTGGAGAAGTCATAGAGGTAGACAAGTTATACCGTAAACAAACGTCTGGTAACTTCGTAAAGGCATATATAGTGCAATTAATAAGTATGTTAGATATGATTGGCGGAAAAAAACTTAAAATCGTTAACTATATCCTAGATAATGTCCACTTAAGTAACAATACAATGATAGCTACAACAAGAGAAATAGCAAAAGCTACAGGAACAAGTCTACAAACAGTAATAACAACACTTAAAATCTTAGAAGAAGGAAATATTATAAAAAGAAAAACTGGAGTATTAATGTTAAACCCTGAACTACTAATGAGAGGCGACGACCAAAAACAAAAATACCTCTTACTCGAATTTGGGAACTTTGAGCAAGAGGCAAATGAAAAACAAGAAAATGCATTATCTGATTATTATTCTTTCAAGGACTAGTATAACATAAAATCGTCTACAAATAGACAAAAAACCTGCACGCTTAATGTAGATCAAAAGCTTAACGCAAATGAAATAGATTGACCTCCCAATAACACCACGTAGTTATTGGGAGGTCAATCTATGAAATGCGATTAAGCTTTTTCTAATTCACATAAGCGTGCAGGTTTAAAGTACATAAAAAATATAATGAAAAAAAGCATCATTATACTAACGTTATACCAACATTATACTCTCATTATACTAATTGCTTATTCCAATTTCCTATTGGTTGGAACCAACAGGCGTTAGTGTGTTGTTGAGTTGGTACTTTCATGGGATTAATCCCATGAAACCCCCAACCAACTCGCCAAAGCTTTGGCTAACACACACGCCATTCCAACCAATAGTTTTCTCGGCATAAAGCCATGCTCTGACGCTTAAATGCACTAATGCCTTAAAAAAACATTAAAGTCTAACACACTAGACTTATTTACTTCGTAATTAAGTCGTTAAACCGTGTGCTCTACGACCAAAAGTATAAAACCTTTAAGAACTTTCTTTTTTCTTGTAAAAAAAGAAACTAGATAAATCTCTCATATCTTTTATTCAATAATCGCATCAGATTGCAGTATAAATTTAACGATCACTCATCATGTTCATATTTATCAGAGCTCGTGCTATAATTATACTAATTTTATAAGGAGGAAAAAATAAAGAGGGTTATAATGAACGAGAAAAATATAAAACACAGTCAAAACTTTATTACTTCAAAACATAATATAGATAAAATAATGACAAATATAAGATTAAATGAACATGATAATATCTTTGAAATCGGCTCAGGAAAAGGGCATTTTACCCTTGAATTAGTACAGAGGTGTAATTTCGTAACTGCCATTGAAATAGACCATAAATTATGCAAAACTACAGAAAATAAACTTGTTGATCACGATAATTTCCAAGTTTTAAACAAGGATATATTGCAGTTTAAATTTCCTAAAAACCAATCCTATAAAATATTTGGTAATATACCTTATAACATAAGTACGGATATAATACGCAAAATTGTTTTTGATAGTATAGCTGATGAGATTTATTTAATCGTGGAATACGGGTTTGCTAAAAGATTATTAAATACAAAACGCTCATTGGCATTATTTTTAATGGCAGAAGTTGATATTTCTATATTAAGTATGGTTCCAAGAGAATATTTTCATCCTAAACCTAAAGTGAATAGCTCACTTATCAGATTAAATAGAAAAAAATCAAGAATATCACACAAAGATAAACAGAAGTATAATTATTTCGTTATGAAATGGGTTAACAAAGAATACAAGAAAATATTTACAAAAAATCAATTTAACAATTCCTTAAAACATGCAGGAATTGACGATTTAAACAATATTAGCTTTGAACAATTCTTATCTCTTTTCAATAGCTATAAATTATTTAATAAGTAAGTTAAGGGATGCATAAACAGCATCCCTTAACTTGTTTTTCGTGTACCTATTTTTTGTGAATCGATTATGTCTTTTGCGCATTCACTTCTTTTCTATATAAATATGAGCGAAGCGAATAAGCGTCGGAAAAGCAGCAAAAAGTTTCCTTTTTGCTGTTGGAGCATGGGGGTTCAGGGGGTGCAGTATCTGACGTCAATGCCGAGCGAAAGCGAGCCTAAGGGTAGCATTTACGTTAGATAACCCCCTGATATGCTCCGACGCTTTATATAGAAAAGAAGATTCAACTAGGTAAAATCTTAATATAGGTTGAGATGATAAGGTTTATAAGGAATTTGTTTGTTCTAATTTTTCACTCATTTTGTTCTAATTTCTTTTAA
>NZ_JAFEPJ010000035.1:0-61128 GCF_016893255.1 Staphylococcus sp. GDB20D11A | reverse complement strand
TAAAGCATTTATGGTCTTTAGCAATTGAAGAACAGTTTTACATATTTTTCCCAGTTATTTTGGTTACATTATTGTTAACAATTAAAAAGCGATACAAAATAGGATAAAGTCCGTATAATTGTGTAAAAGTAAAAAGGCCATATAACAGTCCTTTTACGGTACAATGTTTTTAACGACAAAAACATACCCAGGAGGACTTTTACATGACCCAAGTACATTTTACACTGAAAAGCGAAGAGATTCAAAGCATTATTGAATATTCTGTAAAGGATGACGTTTCTAAAAATATTTTAACAACGGTATTTAATCAACTAATGGAAAATCAACGAACAGAATATATTCAAGCAAAAGAATATGAACGAACAGAAAACCGACAAAGTCAACGAAATGGCTATTATGAGCGCAGCTTTACGACACGTGTAGGCACGCTAGAATTAAAAGTACCCAGAACACGTGATGGTGAATTTTCACCGACGGTGTTTGAGCGTTATCAGCGAAATGAAAAGGCACTGCTCGCTTCAATGCTTGAGATGTATGTTTCAGGCGTTTCGACACGTAAAGTTTCAAAGATTGTTGAAGAGCTATGTGGAAAATCGGTATCGAAATCTTTTGTTTCTAGCCTGACTGAGCAGTTAGACCCGATGGTCAACGAATGGCAGAACCGTTCACTCTCAGGTACGAGTTATCCTTATCTGATGACTGATGTTCTCTACATAAAAGTCCGTGAGGACCATCGAGTGCTTTCTAAAAGCTGCCATATTGCGATCGGGATAACAGAAGGTGGTGATCGTGAAATCATTGGCTTCATGATCCAAAATGAAGAAAGTGATGACACATGGTCCATCTTCTTTGAATACTTAAAAGAACGCGGTCTACAGGGGACAGAACTCATCATTTCTGATGCCCATAAAGGCCTAGTGTCTGCAATTCGTAAGTCATTTACCAACGCAAGTTGGCAGAGATGCCAGGTCCATTTTTTAAGAAACATCTTCAGTTCCATTCCAAAAAAGAATTCAAAACCGTTTAGAGAAGCAGTAAAAGCGATCTTTAAGTTTACGGATATTGAACTCGCTCGAACAGCTAAGAATGCCTTAGTCGGTGAATATATCGACCAGTCTAAATATTCAAAAGCTTGCGCATCATTGGATGATGGATTCGAAGACGCCTTTCAATATACCGTACAAGGAAATTCCCACAATCGACTAAAGAGTACCAATCTAATTGAACGACTGAATCAAGAAGTACGCAGAAGAGAAAAGATTATTCGCATCTTCCCCAATCAAACATCAGCCAATCGCTTAATTGGAGCCGTTCTTATGGACCTACATGATGAATGGATTTATTCTTCAAGAAAATACATCAATTTTGATAAGTAGAAATGGTAAAAACATTGTATAGCATTTTACACAGGAGTCTGGACTTGACTTCTTTTTCAAATTAATACCCCCTGTATGTATTTGTAAAGTCATCATAATATAACGAATTATGTATTGCAATACTAAAATCTATATTTATAATTAAATTTAAATGTAAGTTTTACAACTTATAAAATAAATATTTTGCTCAAAGATTTATTCAGGAAGTAAAAGGCTTAAAACCGCAAAATCACGCTATTTCGATTAATAAAAACAGATAAAATATAGAGATATTTTTTATAATGAAAGCGTTTTAATGTATATAAGTTAAAAAATATTTTTAAGAATAAAGTGGGGCTTTGAATGTGCTGAGGTTTAATTTCGGAAATGGTTTTAAGAGATATAGAAAATAGAAAGTTGTTCATAATGTGCTGAGGTTTTATTAAAAAATAGAAAACACAAGTGCACTTTAGAATACAGCACACTTGCGTAATAGAGATATTATTCAAAAACAAGATGTAAATGATCTTTATCTGCTAATAATTGATTCACTTGAGCTAATAATTGTTCAGCATGGTCTTGCTGCGCGTCATTCATATGAATTAAAATTTTTCTTTCATCTTCAGTTGAGCGTTCTTTTATTAGATAGCCTTGCTTTTTTAAATTATTGAGAGCTCTAACAGTTTGAGGGTATTTATGGTGGATTGTTTCAATTAAATCTTTAAGAAGAACGATGTTTTTATTTTGAGAAGTGATAATAGCTAGAATTGTGAATTCTACAAAACTTAATGTTAGATGCTTTTTGATAATATTCTTGAAATACATTGTATACATCATCAAGTTTAGAAATTCTTTACTATCTTTTGGTATCATCTGTGATTCACTTTGATCTGCAAGGTTAAATTGTTTAATGATGTGATCAAACAATGTAACACGTTCTGCAATTTTCTCTCGTTGTTCTTCAGATATTGAAATGTAAGTATTACGCTCATCAATTTTACTTCGAACTTTACTAATATATGAATGTTTCACAAGTACTTTTATATGCTGTACTAAATCCGATTGTTTATAACATAAATCTGAAACAATCTTCTTAAATGGAAGTGTGTTTTCTTGCTGATGAAATAAATAAGTCAGTAATATAAATTCTTTTATAGTCATATCGACTTCAGGCTTGACTTTTTTCTTAAAACGAAACATATATGCTTCAATGATTATAAAATCTCTAATTTTGTCATGGTTATTATATTTCATTGTTTTATCTCCTTGTATATGCACTTTATTTTAATATAACACAATATAATAAGAAAAATAATCCATAATTTACAATTAAAAATAATATGATATTTTTATTAAAATTTGTGTTTTTGAATAAATGACATTATCAAACACTATATTTAAATAAGAAATAGTTATCGATATTTGAAAAATCGAAGAATATTGATTGATATTATAGAATATGAGTCGGTGTTATTTGTATATAAAGTATTAATATGTAATTAAGAAAGTCGACGCTTGTTAACAATAACGACAACTATATGTATAAAAAAACCTCGCAACGGTTAGTTAGCTTAAACATTTTGCTAACGTTGTTGTGAGGTCATTTTGTTTTAATAATATCGTTATAACTTTTTCACGGTTAATAATAAGTATATGAAGAATGGGGCACCAAAAGCAGCAATAAATACACCTGCTGGCACTTCTTTAGGTAAGAATAAGGTACGCCCAATTAAGTCTGCAATAACAATTGATATGGCACCAATCATTGCTGACATTAGTAACTTTTTAGCATAACTTCCGCGAACGATTGTTTTCGCGATATGTGGTGCGATTAAACCGACAAACCCAATGTTACCTACTAAACTGATTGCCATAGATACGAGTATAGTAGAAGTGATTAATTGGATTAGTTTCATACGTTGTACATGTAAGCCTAAGCCAATCGCTACAGGGTCATCAAGTATAGATATTTTCATTTTTGGTATAACAAGAAATAACAACGGCACAACAGCTAAAATAACCATACCCAAAATGATTGTATCTTTAAACGTAGCACCGTAAAGACTTCCGACTAGCCATGTATAAGCTTTGGCAGCAGATAATTGCTTCGTTGTAATGAGTAATCCTTGGACAAGCGCAATAAACAATGTTTGCATCGAAATACCGATGATTATGAGTGTTGTCGGGCGTATTTGTCCTTTCGTTTGAAACACTAATAGTATCATCATTGCAACTGCGCCACCTAATACTGCAAATAGTGGAAGTAAATGTATCGTTAAATGGCTGAAAAATGCAATAAAGACAACAGCACTTAAGCTAGCACCACCTGTGATTCCGATAATATCTGGTGAGGCAATTGGATTTTTCAATACATTTTGTAACATTAAACCACTCATCCCTAGTGCGGCACCAGCTAATATCGCAAGTGTAATGCGAGGTAAGCGTAATACTTCTAAAGTGAATTGATCTATACTGTCATTTGGATTTATAAAGTACATCAGTACGCGTTGTAATGGTATAAAGCTTGAACCAATCATCATACTTACCACTGAAACGATGGCTAAAAAGATTAACGCGAAGATGAGATGGTAATTGTCTTTTTTATTAATCTTTTCGGTCATAAGCGTTGACGTCCTTTCTTCATAATATAGATTAAGACAATAGCGCCAATGACAGCGGTAACGACACCGATAGGCAACTCTAGTGGCTTAATTATTATACGAGCAACAATGTCTGAAATGATCATTAGGATTGCTCCAGCTAATGCAGTAAAAGGAATTAAATACTTATAGTTTGGTGGTAATAATCGTTTGCTAATATTCGATACGATAAGACCCACAAAGACGATTGATCCAGCTACGGCTACCGAAATACCGGCTAACATACTGATAAGCATAATAATCATCCATTTGATTAATTTTATGTTTTGACCGAGGCCGGTTGCAATGTCGTCACTTGTCATCAAGATGTTGATGTGTGCAGCCATGCTAAATGCAATTAAAATAAGTATCAATACAAGCGGAATAACCCATGGGATATCCCAAATGTTACGTAATGAAACGGAGCCACTCAACCAAAATAATAGGCCTTGTAAGTCTGTTTCGTTCATAATAAGTATGCCTTGAGTAAAGGCTGTAAATAGCATCGCAATCGCAGCACCTGCCAAAATGACACGATGAGGTGAAAATAGGGTTTGTCTAAACATACCTAGTGCAACGACTAAGACTGTAACAACAATAGCCCCCAAAAATGCGATGACAACAATCATTTTAAAAGATTGAATTTGGATAAATGTAATACTAAAGATGACAAAAAATACTGCGCCTGCATTGACACCGAAAAGCCCTGGTGATGCTATTGGGTTTCGTGTAAGTGCTTGCATCAACAAACCTGAGACAGCAAGGGCAGCACCAGTCAATAACGCAATGATTGTTCTCGACGCCCGTGCACCAGTGACAACATCATGTAAATCGTTTTCACTATCAAAGTTGAATAACGCCTGTATCACCGTACCTGGTGACACAAGCGTATTTCCAATCATTAAACTTAAGATAGCTACTATTGCAAGACATAAACCAGCAATAACGATTTGGTATTTTGGTTTAAGTAGCATCGTAAAACTCCTTAATTATTTTGATTGTTTTTCAATATTTAACTTTTCATATAAATCGTCAATAAGTTTTAATGATGATTTATATCCGCCAGCTAAGTTCCAAGTGATTTCATCTAAATCATCAGATACTTGGTTGTTTTTAACTGCGTCTAAATTTTTCCACTCTTTACTTGAAGTCCATTCGCTTTCAGTCTTTTTAACTAATGCAGCATCTTTCGCATTTGGATCTGATTTTACTACAAAAATATGATCAGCGTTCATTAATGGAATGCTTTCTTTAGATGTAAGTTGGATAATATCTTTACCATTATCAACTTGTTTTTGTAAGTCTTTATTACGTTTGAATCCTAAATCATTTAAGATTTCACCAGCATATCCACCAGCATAAATTCTTGTATGATCAGCACGGAAGTTAACAACTGAAGCTTGCAATGGCCATGCATCTTTATACTTTGCTTTTGCATCTTTTTGGAATGCAGCTACTTTATCATCGTACTTTTTAAGTAAATCTTCAGCTTCTTTTTCTTTCCCTAAAGCTTTCCCCATTAACTTAGTTGTATCTTTGAATTTGAAAACTGTATCAGTAGAAACTGTTGGTGCGATTTTAGATAATTGATCGTAAACTTTTTCATTTCTAACTTTTGACGCGACAATTAAGTCCGGTTTTAATTTAGAGATTTCCTCTAAGTTAGGTGCAGGTTCTTGACCTACAATCTTAGTATCTTTTAAATCATTTTTTATGTATTCGAATTTCGGTTTTTGTGTCCATGATTCTACAGCACCTACAGGTTTAACACCTAAAGATACAGCGACGTCAGTGGCACCTTGATATAGCGTAACAACACGCTTTGGTTTCCCTTTAATTTCAGTTGTACCCATTGCATGTTTAATTGAAGTTGTTTCCTTATCTTTGTTATCAGATGATTGTTTATTTGAATTCCCACTACATCCTGCTAAAACAAGTAGGAAAGCAAGCGTAACAACAAGCATTTTAATTACTTTATTCATTGACTAATTAGCCTCCTTCGTGATGTATGACAATGAGAATCATTATCACGGTTTAGTATGAATTAAATTTTTTCCTAAGTCAATAAAATATTTATGATTTACATGCAACTTATAATTATTTGACATATAAATGCATAAAAAATATAATCCTAATTACTTGATAGTGAGAATCATTATCAATTAGGTAACACACAATATTATAGAATTTTAAATTTGAGGAGGAAGCGCTTTTGATTGAAAAAAGTCAAGTATGTCACGATTCATTGTTAGATTCTGTAGGGCAAACACCTATGGTTCAACTTCATCAACTATTTCCGAAACATGAAGTGTTTGCAAAGTTAGAGTATATGAATCCTGGAGGCAGCATGAAAGATCGACCTGCCAAGTACATCATTGAACATGGTATTAAACATGGTTTAATCACTGAGAATACACATTTAATTGAAAGTACTTCTGGTAATTTAGGCATTGCGTTGGCAATGATAGCTAAAATCAAGGGATTAAAACTCACGTGTGTTGTTGATCCTAAAATATCACCAACAAATTTGAAAATTATTAAAAGTTATGGTGCCAATGTAGAAATGGTTGAAGAACCTGATGCACATGGGGGTTATTTAATGACTCGTATTGCAAAGGTGCAAGAACTGTTAGCCACTATTGACGATGCATATTGGATTAATCAATATGCGAATGAGTTAAATTGGCAATCCCATTATCATGGTGCAGGCACAGAGATTGTTGAAACAATTAAGCAACCTATAGATTATTTTGTCGCGCCAGTCAGCACGACAGGTAGCATTATGGGTATGAGTAGAAAAATAAAAGAAGTGCATCCAAACGCACAAATTGTTGCTGTTGATGCGAAAGGGTCAGTCATTTTTGGTGACAAACCTATTAATAGAGAATTACCTGGTATCGGTGCTAGTCGTGTACCCGAAATATTGAATAGATCAGAAATTAATCAAGTGATCCATGTAGATGATTATCAATCTGCTTTGGGCTGTCGAAAACTGATTGATTATGAAGGCATATTTGCTGGAGGTCCAACAGGTTCGATTATTGCAGCGATTGAGCAGTTGATAACGTCAATTGAAGAAGGTGCAACAATTGTCACGATTTTACCAGATCGAGGCGATCGTTACTTAGATTTAGTTTATTCAGATACATGGTTAGAAAAAATGAAATCAAGACAAGGAGTTAAATCAGAATGAATAGAGAGATGTTGTATTTAAATAGATCAGATATTGAACAAGCGGGAGGAAATCATTCACAAGTTTATGTGGACGCATTAACAGAGGCATTAACAGCGCATGCGCACAATGATTTTGTACAACCGCTTAAGCGGTATTTAAGACAGGATCCTGAAAATGGACACATCGCAGATCGAATTATTGCAATGCCAAGTCATATCGGTGGTGAACACGCAATTTCAGGTATTAAGTGGATAGGTAGTAAGCACGACAATCCATCGAAACGTAATATGGAGCGTGCAAGTGGTGTTATTATTTTGAATGATCCAGAAACGAATTATCCAATTGCAGTTATGGAAGCAAGTTTGATTAGTAGTATGCGTACTGCAGCAGTTTCAGTGATTGCAGCTAAGCATTTGGCTAAAAAAGGATTTAAAGATTTAACAATCATTGGTTGCGGGCTAATCGGAGACAAGCAATTACAAAGTATGTTAGAGCAATTCGATCATATTGAACGCGTGTTTGTTTACGATCAATTCTCTGAAGCATGTGCACGCTTTGTTGATAGATGGCAACAACAGCGTCCGGAAATTAATTTTATTGCGACAGAAAATGCTAAAGAAGCAGTATCAAATGGTGAAGTAGTCATTACATGTACCGTAACGGATCAACCATACATTGAATATGATTGGTTACAAAAGGGTGCATTTATTAGCAACATTTCTATCATGGATGTGCATAAAGAAGTCTTTATTAAAGCTGACAAAGTCGTAGTAGATGACTGGTCACAATGTAATCGAGAAAAGAAAACTATTAACCAATTAGTGTTAGAAGGTAAATTCAGCAAAGAAGCACTTCATGCTGAACTAGGACAACTTGTGACAGGTGACATACCAGGACGTGAAGACGATGATGAAATCATATTACTTAATCCGATGGGTATGGCTATCGAAGATATTTCAAGTGCTTACTTTATTTATCAACAGGCACAACAACAAAATATTGGGACAACATTGAACCTATATTAAGAATGCGAGGTGTCTGAACATTGCAGAATCATACAGCAGTCAATACAGCACAAACGATAATATTAAGGGATTTAGTTGATGCATTATTATTTGAAGATATAGCCGGCATTGTATCGAATAGTGAGATTACTAAAGAAAATGGACAAACCATTTTGATATACAAACGTGAAACACAACAAATAAAGATACCTGTTTATTTTAGTGCTTTAAATATGTTTCGTTATGAAAGTTCACAACCAATTACGATAGAAAGAAGGACGTCTAAACAACCACTAACTGCAACTGAATTTTGGCAAACAATCGCTAATATGAATTGTGATTTAAGTCATGAATGGGAAGTGGCTCGCGTTGAAGAAGGACTGACTACTGCTGCCACACAGCTTGCTAAACAATTATCAGAATTAGATTTAGCGTCACATCCTTTTGTGATGTCAGAGCAGTTTGCAAGTTTAAAAGATCGTCCATTTCATCCATTAGCTAAAGAAAAAAGAGGATTAAGAGAAGCGGATTATCAAGTGTATCAAGCTGAATTAAATCAATCATTTCCTTTAATGGTTGCAGCAGTTAAAAAGACACATATGATTCATGGCGATACTGCAAATATCGATGAATTAGAATCATTGACAGCACCTATAAAAGAACAAGCGACAGATATGTTAAATGATCAAGCGTTATCAATAGATGACTATGTACTATTTCCGGTACATCCTTGGCAATATCAGCATATTCTGCCGAACGTCTTTGCGAAAGAGATTAGTGAAAAGTTGGTTGTACTATTACCGTTAAAATTTGGAGATTATCTGTCATCTTCAAGTATGCGTTCATTAATTGATATTGGCGCACCGTATAACCATGTCAAAGTACCATTTGCAATGCAGTCATTAGGCGCATTAAGACTAACGCCTACGCGTTACATGAAAAACGGAGAACAAGCAGAACAATTATTACGTCAGCTTATAGAAAAAGATGAAGCACTAGCTAAGTATGTCATGGTTTGTGATGAAACAGCTTGGTGGTCATATATGGGTCAAGATAATGATATTTTCAAAGATCAATTAGGCCATTTAACTATTCAGCTAAGAAAATATCCCGAAGTGCTAGCCAAAAATGATACGCAACAGCTAGTTTCAATGGCAGCACTCGCGGCAAATGATCGCACCTTATATCAAATGATTTGTGGAAAAGATAATATTTCTAAAAATGATGTTATGACGTTATTTGAAGATATCGCACAAGTCTTTTTAAAGGTAACACTATCATTTATGCAATACGGCGCATTACCTGAGTTGCATGGTCAAAATATATTGTTGTCATTTGAAGATGGACGTGTACAAAAATGCGTGTTACGTGATCATGATACTGTCAGAATTTATAAACCATGGCTAACAGCACATCAGCTTTCATTGCCGAAGTATGTCGTCAGAGAAGATACACCTAATACGCTAATTAATGAAGATTTGGAAACATTCTTTGCTTATTTTCAAACATTAGCTGTATCGGTAAATCTATATGCCATTATTGATGCAATTCAAGATTTATTTGGTGTAAGTGAGCATGAACTTATGTCGTTGTTAAAACAAATTTTAAAAAATGAAGTGGCAACTATTTCTTGGGTTACAACTGATCAGCTAGCTGTCAGACACATTTTATTTGATAAACAGACGTGGCCATTTAAACAAATTTTATTACCATTGCTATATCAACGTGATAGTGGTGGAGGTAGTATGCCTTCAGGTTTAACTACCGTACCAAATCCAATGGTGACATATGATTAATCAGTCTATATGGCGCAGTAACTTTCGCATTTTATGGCTCAGTCAGTTTATAGCGATTGCTGGACTGACAGTACTTGTGCCATTATTGCCAATTTATATGGCATCACTACAAAATCTATCAGTCGTAGAAATACAGTTGTGGAGTGGTATAGCGATTGCTGCTCCAGCTGTAACGACGATGATAGCTTCGCCGATATGGGGGAAGCTAGGTGATAAGATCAGTCGAAAATGGATGGTGTTAAGAGCGTTACTTGGTTTGGCGGTATGTTTATTTTTAATGGCATTGTGTACTACACCATTACAGTTTGTACTTGTGAGGTTATTGCAGGGACTATTTGGTGGTGTTGTTGATGCATCAAGTGCGTTTGCGAGTGCAGAGGCGCCAGCTGAAGATCGTGGAAAGGTATTAGGAAGACTGCAAAGTTCAGTCAGCGCAGGGTCTCTTGTGGGGCCATTAATTGGCGGTGTTACAGCTTCGATATTAGGTTTTAGTGCGTTACTGATGAGTATTGCCGTTATTACTTTTATTGTCTGTATTTTCGGTGCATTAAAATTGATTGAAACGACACATATGCCAAAATCACAAACACCAAATATTAATAAAGGTATTCGCCGTTCATTTCAATGTCTATTATGCACACAACAAACGTGTCGATTTATTATCGTTGGCGTTTTAGCAAACTTTGCTATGTATGGCATGCTAACTGCATTATCACCACTTGCTTCATCAGTGAATCATACAGCGATAGATGACCGTAGTGTGATTGGATTTTTACAGTCCGCATTTTGGACGGCTTCGATATTAAGCGCGCCTTTATGGGGTCGCTTTAATGATAAATCATATGTTAAATCAGTATATATATTTGCCACGATTGCATGTGGTTGTAGTGCGATACTGCAAGGTTTAGCGACGAATATAGAGTTTTTAATGGCTGCAAGAATACTTCAAGGATTAACATATAGCGCATTGATTCAAAGTGTCATGTTTGTTGTTGTAAATGCTTGTCATCAGCAACTTAAAGGCACATTTGTTGGAACGACGAACAGTATGTTAGTTATTGGTCAAATTATTGGTAGTCTTAGTGGCGCTGCCATTACAAGTTATACTACACCAGCTACTACGTTTATCGTTATGGGCATAGTATTTGCTGTAAGTAGTTTATTTTTAATTTGTTCAACCATCACTAATCAAATCAACGATCACACATTAATGAAATTATGGGAGTTGAAACAAAAAAGTGCAAAATAAAGAATTAATACAACATGCAGCGTATGCGGCTATCGAACGTATTTTAAATGAATATTTTAGAGAAGAAAATTTATATCAAGTGCCACCTCAAAATCATCAATGGTCTATACAATTGTCAGATCTCGAAACTTTAACAGGTCAATTCGCTTATTGGTCTGCGATGGGGCATCATATGTATCATCCAGAGGTATGGCTAATTGATGGAAAAATTAAAAAATTAACAACTTATAAAGAAGCCATTGCGCGTATTTTGCAACATATGGCTCAAAGTGCAGATAATCAAACGGCAGTGCAACAACATATGGCGCAAATTATGTCTGACATCGATAATAGCATTCATCGCACGGCGCGTTATTTGCAAAGTAACACAATAGACTACGCAGAGGATCGCTATATCGTTTCAGAACAATCTTTATACTTAGGTCATCCATTTCATCCGACTCCTAAGAGTGCAAGTGGGTTTTCAGAAGCAGATTTAGAGAAATATGCACCCGAATGTCATACGTCATTCCAATTGCATTATTTAGCTGTGCATCAAGATGTTCTGCTCACGCGCTATGTAGAAGGTAAAGAAGATCAGGTTGAGAAAGTGTTGTATCAATTAGCAGATATAGACATATCAGAGATACCTAAAGATTTTATTTTATTACCAATACATCCTTATCAAATCAATGTGTTGCGACAGCATCCACAGTATATGCAATATAGTGAACAAGGTTTAATAAAAGACCTTGGCGTTTCCGGTGATTCAGTTTACCCGACGTCTTCGGTTAGAACTGTATTTTCAAAAGCATTAAACATTTATTTAAAATTACCGATACACGTTAAAATTACTAATTTTATACGTACGAATGATCTTGAACAAATTGAACGGACAATCGATGCCGCACAAGTTATCGCATCAGTCAAAGATGAGGTTGAAACACCCCATTTTAAATTGATGTTTGAAGAAGGCTATCGTGCATTGTTACCGAATCCATTAGGACAAACAGTTGAACCTGAAATGGATTTATTAACAAATAGTGCCATGATTGTTCGTGAAGGGATACCGAATTACCATGCTGATAAAGATATTCATGTATTGGCGTCATTATTTGAAACGATGCCTGATTCACCGACCTCTAAGTTATCACAAGTGATTGAGCAAAGTGGTTTAGCGCCAGAAGCATGGCTTGAATGTTATTTGGATCGTACATTATTGCCGATATTAAAGCTGTTTAGTAACACAGGCATTAGTCTAGAAGCACATGTACAAAATACATTAATTGAATTAAAAGATAGCATACCCGACGTATGCTTTGTCAGAGATCTTGAAGGCATTTGTCTATCTAGAACGATTGCTACTGAAAAACAACTTGTGCCAAATGTTGTGGCAGCATCTAGCCCTGTTGTATATGCACATGATGAAGCGTGGCATCGTCTTAAATATTATGTTGTAGTAAATCACTTAGGACATTTAGTATCAACCATTGGTAAAGCGACTAGAAATGAAGTTGTGTTATGGCAACTTGTAGCGCATCGTCTTATGACTTGGAAAAAAGAATACGCGAATAACGCAGTATTTGTTGACTGTGTAGAAGATTTATATCAAACGCCGACCATTGCGGCTAAAGCGAATTTGATGAGTAAATTGAATGATTGTGGTGCAAACCCTATTTATACACATATACCAAATCCAATTTGTCATAACAAGGAGGTATCGTATTGTGAATCAAACAATTCTTAATCGTGTAAAGACTAGAGTGATGCATCAACTGGTATCCTCACTTATTTATGAGAATATCGTTGTTTATAAGACGTCATATCAAGACGGTGTCGGTCATTTTACAATAGAAGGACAAGATTCAGAGTATCGTTTTACTGCTGAAAAGACACATAGCTTTGATCGTATACGTATCACATCACCAATTGAGCGTGTCGTAGGAGATGAGGCAGATACAACAACAGACTATACACAATTACTGAGAGAGGTTGTATTTACATTTCCTAAAAATGATGAAAAGTTAGAACAATTTATTGTCGAGTTATTACAGACAGAACTAAAAGATACACAAAGTATGCAGTATCGAGAATCAACCCCACCAGCAACACCTGAGACATTTAACGACTATGAATTTTATGCGATGGAAGGTCATCAGTATCATCCAAGTTACAAATCACGTTTAGGATTTACGTTGAGTGATAATTTGAAATTTGGTCCTGACTTTGTACCAAACGTTAAACTGCAATGGTTAGCTATCGACAAAGATAAAGTAGAAACGACGGTATCAAGAAATGTTGTAGTTAACGAAATGTTACGTCAACAAGTTGGCGATAAGACTTATGAACATTTTGTACAGCAAATTGAAGCGTCTGGTAAACATGTAAATGATGTTGAGATGATACCTGTACACCCATGGCAGTTTGAACATGTCATCCAAGTTGATTTGGCTGAAGAAAGGCTTAATGGCACAGTACTATGGTTAGGGGAAAGTGATGAGCTATATCACCCTCAACAATCGATTCGTACGATGTCGCCAATAGACACGACAAAATATTATTTAAAGGTACCAATAAGTATAACGAATACTTCAACGAAACGAGTGTTGGCGCCTCATACAATTGAAAATGCAGCGCAAATTACGGATTGGTTAAAGCAGATACAGCAACAAGATACGTATTTAAAAGATGAATTAAAGACAGCTTTTCTAGGGGAAGTCTTAGGACAGTCTTATTTAAATACACAACTTTCGCCTTATAAACAAACTCAAGTTTATGGTGCGTTAGGTGTTATATGGCGTGAAAATATATATCATATGTTAATCGATGAAGAGGATGCGATACCATTTAATGCACTTTATGCGAGTGATAAGGATGGTGTACCATTCATTGAAAATTGGATTAAACAATATGGTTCTGAAGCTTGGACAAAGCAATTTTTAGCTGTAGCGATTCGTCCAATGATTCATATGCTTTATTATCACGGTATTGCCTTTGAATCGCATGCACAAAATATGATGCTTATTCATGAAAATGGTTGGCCTACACGTATTGCCTTAAAAGATTTCCATGATGGTGTTCGTTTTAAGCGTGAGCATTTAAGTGAAGCTGCTTCACACCTGACATTAAAGCCAATGCCAGAAGCACATAAAAAAGTGAATAGTAATTCATTTATTGAAACAGATGACGAACGTTTAGTACGCGACTTTTTACATGATGCATTTTTCTTTATTAATATCGCCGAAATCATCTTATTTATTGAAAAGCAATATGATATCGATGAGAAGCTGCAATGGAAATGGGTTAAAGGCATCATCGAGGCGTATCAAGAAGCATTTCCAGAGTTGAATAACTATCAACATTTCGATTTGTTTGAACCTACGATTCAAGTTGAAAAGTTAACGACACGTCGATTATTAAGTGACTCCGAGTTAAGAATTCATCATGTTACAAATCCATTAGGTGTAGGAGGTATTACTGATGCAACAACTATCTCTGAAACATAGATTAAACAATGGTGATTCAGTTTATGGCATTTTTAATTCTATACCGGACCCATTAATGATAGAGGTTATCGCAGCAAGCGGGTATGACTTTGTTGTGATTGATACAGAACACGTGGCGATTAATGATGAGACACTAGCGCATTTAATTCGTGCAGCTGAAGCAGCGCATATTATACCAATTGTACGTGTCACTGCAGTGATAGATAGAGATATCATTAAAGTGTTGGATATGGGTGCGAGAGGTATTATTGTGCCACACGTTAAAGATCGTGAGACAGTTGAGCATATTGTGAAATTAAGTCGTTATTACCCGCAAGGATTAAGAAGTTTGAATGGTGGTCGCATGGCAAGATTTGGACGTACACCATTACTTGATGCAATGGAGATGGCTAATGAGCATATTATGGTGATTGCCATGATAGAAGATGTTGAAGGGGTTATGGCCATTGACGATATAGCACAAGTCGAAGGTTTAGACATGATAGTCGAAGGTGCCGCAGATTTATCCCAGTCACTTGGCATACCATGGCAAACGCGTGATGATCAAGTAACATCACATGTTCAACATATTTTTGAAGTTGTGAATGCACATGGTAAACATTTTTGTGCATTACCACGTGAAGATGAAGATATTGCAAAATGGCAGGCACAAGGTGTACAAACATTTATTTTAGGTGATGATCGTGGAAAAATATATCGCCATTTAAGTGCATCTCTAGCGACGTCTAAACAGAAGGGGGATGAAGACTAATGCGTATAGTTCAACCCGTTATTGAACAATTAAAAGCACAATCTCATCCAGTTTGTCATTATATCTATGATTTAGTTGGACTGGAACATCATTTGCAACATATTACATCGTCATTGCCTAGTAATTGTCAGATGTACTATGCAATGAAAGCAAATAGTGAACGAACAATCCTAGATACAATTAGTCAGTATGTTGAAGGATTCGAAGTTGCATCTCAAGGTGAAATAGCAAAAGGTCTTGCTTTTAAACCAGCAAATCATATTATTTTTGGTGGCCCTGGTAAGACAGACGAGGAACTAAGATATGCAGTAAGTGAAGGTGTTCAGCGTATTCATGTTGAAAGTATGCATGAATTACAACGGCTAAATGCCATCTTAGAAGATGAAGATAAGACACAACACATTTTATTGCGTGTTAATTTAGCAGGACCATTTCCCAATGCAACGTTGCATATGGCAGGACGCCCAACACAATTTGGTATTTCTGAAGACGAAGTTGATGATGTCATTGAAGCTGCGCTAGCAATGCCAAATATTCATTTAGATGGATTTCATTTTCATTCTATTTCTAACAATTTAGACTCGAATTTACATGTCGATGTAGTGACACTTTATTTTAAAAAAGCAAAGGCATGGTCTGAAAAACATCAATTTCCTCTCAAACATATCAATCTTGGTGGTGGCATAGGCGTTAACTATGCAGATTTAACTAGCCAATTTGAGTGGGATAATTTTGTAGAAAATTTTAAAACACTTATCGTTGAGCAAGAAATGGAAGATGTGACATTGAACTTTGAATGTGGGCGCTTTATTGTGGCACATATTGGTTACTATGTGACAGAAGTGCTAGATATTAAGAAAGTACATGGTGCTTGGTATGCCATTTTAAGAGGAGGTACGCAACAATTTAGATTGCCGGTATCTTGGCAGCATAACCATCCTTTTGACATTTATCGCTATAAGGACAATCCATATTCATTTGAAAAAGTTTCAATTTCGAGGCAGGACACAACGTTAGTCGGTCAATTATGTACACCGAAAGATGTCTTTGCTAGAGAAGTACAGATAGATGCAATCAGTACAGGCGACGTTATTGTTTTCAAATATGCAGGTGCATACGGATGGTCTATTTCACATCACGATTTCTTAAGCCATCCACATCCTGAATTTATTTATTTAACGCAAACAAAGGAGGATGAATAACTATTGAATCATATTCATGAACATTTAAAATTGGTACCAGTAGATAAGATTGATCTTCACGAAACATTCGAACCTTTAAGATTGGAAAAGACGAAAAGTAGTATTGAAGCAGATGATTTTATACGTCATCCTATTTTAGTGACAGCGATGCAACATGGTAGATATATGGTTATAGATGGTGTGCATCGGTATACAAGTTTGAAAGCGTTAGGATGTAAGAAAGTTCCAGTGCAAGAAATCCATGAAACACAATATTCAATTAGTACATGGCAACATAAAGTTCCATTTGGTGTGTGGTGGGAAACGTTACAACAAGAACATCGCTTGCCATGGACTACTGAGACAAGACAAGAAGCGCCATTTATTACGATGTGTCATGGTGATACAGAACAATATTTGTATACAAAAGATTTAGGCGAAGCACATTTTCAAGTATGGGAAAAGGTTGTCGCAAGTTATAGTGGTTGTTGTTCTGTAGAGAGAATTGCACAAGGTACATATCCTTGTCTTTCTCAACAAGATGTACTCATGAAGTATCAGCCATTGAGTTATAAGGAAATTGAAGCAGTTGTTCATAAAGGGGAAACTGTGCCAGCAGGTGTGACACGCTTTAATATTTCAGGACGATGTCTTAATCTTCAAGTACCACTGGCATTACTTAAACAAGATGATGATGTTGAACAACTGCGCAATTGGAAGCAGTTTTTAGCAGATAAGTTTGCCAATATGAGATGCTATACTGAAAAAGTATACTTGGTGGAGCAATAGTTTTACTGTGATGTTGAGAGAAATATGATGATTTAGCGTATTGATAGCGAAAATATAATAAACAATATAGTGTGGAGAACTTTTGATATTTTATAAATATTAAAGTTCTCTATTTTTGTATTTTGCATATAAAAATTAAATAAAATAAGGTATATTAAGGTAAAGTATAAATTTTAAATAAATGGGGAATGAGTATGAATATGGATTTAATTATAGGAAGAATAGCTATTTGGATAGGCATCGCAGTGCAAATGTATTATAACGTCGTCATTGTTAGCATGACAACCTTTATCATTTTTATAAATGCTGAAGGAGCAAGCCCTGAAATAGCTGTTTTAATAGCATTAGTAATCATTCTTATCTTAACTTTACCACCTATCCTAACCGCGATTAACTTAGAGAATAAAATGGAAGTAAAAGGTACGCTTTTTATTGTTTATGCGATTGTGGCATTTTGTATGTTTAATTACCTTTCATCAATGTTATGGGTGGTTTGCGGCATTTTTCTTATTTGGACTAAATATTCAAAAGATGGGTCAACAGGTAAGAATGAAAATAAAAAAGTTGATATTGAAAGTACAGAGAATCAATTTGAATCTAAAGATAAAATTACTAAAGAATAAAGTGAATATTTGTGGTAGTGTATAAAGTTTAAATAAATGGGGAATGAGCATGAGGAAAAATATAGAATTGATATTAATATGGATGGGTATATATATTCAAATAGCATACATGGCTATTATAGCTTTGCTCATATATATATTTACATTATTTTTTGGATCATTTTTTGGATTTTTATTTTTGTTAACAGGTAATGAAATTGGAGATTTATTAAAAACACCCACTTCATTTATGATATTTGCTACATGTCTAATTATATTTTCAGTCTTACCTGTTACTGTACTAGCATTTGACTTATCTAAAAGAAGAATTTTAAAAGGTATCATATTAGTTGTATATGCGATTATTGCTGCGTTATTATACAACTTTGTATCTGCAATACTTTGGTTTATTGTAGCCATTTCTCTTTTTATTAGAAAAAAATCTTTATCTGCAGAAAATACTGTTGCTGTTCAAAGTCACAAAGGAGCTTCTAAACAAGAAATACGTTATAAACTTGTGTACAAGTCTGTCTCGATAAAACATAGTGATGATTCAATTAAAGTAGCACATACAGTGGGAAATAAAAAACTAATTGATGACAAAACAATTGATATTCACCTTGATTCAAGTGAAATATTAAAAAAGATTAGTACTGACGCAAATCAAGCATCACATAAAGACACGTGTAAAAAGGAACTTGATAGTCAAGACATGATAGAACATCCTGAGTTTAAAAATCCCACGACTAAAAACCTAGAAGGATTAAACGAAGAAGTACATAAAGATGAAGCTACAACTAAAGTTGACAGTGATAATACGGAACCGCCGATTGAATCAAAAGACCATGTCTCGAAAAAAGATTGATAACAAACTAATCGAGAGACTTAAAAAATAATATTCAACATAAGCACTTTTAAAACGACATTTAAACGCATTGCCAATCACTAAAGGTAGTGCGTTTAACTATACCTTAAATATCTGAATATTTTGTTAAATGGAGTTACCTTTGTTGTACTATTCAAATGAAGAGGAGTAAAATGTAATTAAAGGAAAGTAATTTGAGGAGTGATCTTTATGACAAACAACAAAGTAGCATTAGTAACTGGCGGAGCACAAGGGATTGGTTTTAAAATTGCAGAACGTTTAGTGGAAGATGGTTTCAAAGTAGCAGTTGTTGATTTCAATGAAGAAGGGGCAAAAGCAGCTGCACTTAAATTATCAAGTGATGGTACAAAAGCTATTGCTATCAAAGCAGACGTATCAAACCGTGATGATGTATTTAATGCAGTAAGACAAACTGCAGCGCAATTTGGCGATTTCCATGTTATGGTTAACAATGCCGGCCTTGGACCAACAACACCAATCGATACAATTACTGAAGAACAGTTTAAAACAGTATATGGCGTGAACGTAGCAGGTGTGCTATGGGGTATTCAAGCCGCACATGAACAATTTAAAAAATTCAATCATGGCGGTAAAATTATCAATGCAACATCTCAAGCAGGCGTTGAGGGTAACCCAGGCTTGTCTTTATATTGCAGTACAAAATTCGCAGTGCGAGGTTTAACACAAGTAGCCGCACAAGATTTAGCGTCTGAAGGTATTACTGTGAATGCATTCGCACCTGGTATCGTTCAAACACCAATGATGGAAAGTATCGCAGTGGCAACAGCCGAAGAAGCAGGTAAACCTGAAGCATGGGGCTGGGAACAATTTACAAGTCAGATTGCTTTGGGCAGAGTTTCTCAACCAGAAGATGTTTCAAATGTAGTGAGCTTCTTAGCTGGTAAAGACTCTGATTACATTACTGGACAAACAATTATTGTAGATGGTGGTATGAGATTCCGTTAATAATCATCCACTAATGATAAATAAATCCTTATTGTTAAGTTTAATCACTTAGCAGTAAGGATTTTTTAGTGCACTTAGAAGGGATTGTATTGGTAGAAAATTAATAACAGAAGTTCCTAAATGAGTTATGATGTCACTGTCTAATGCATCAGTTGAAAGCATTACTAGTATTAACACACTCAAGATATTATAAAATATCACAAAAACCCCACTATCTAATTTATCTCAATAAAAATTCACAAAGTTATCTCATTTTATTTTTATAAATAAAAAATATCTATAAAAAGCTTACAATACTTTATGTTTTTATGATATATTTTTAATGTATAAAAGAGGTGGAAGATTTGGAAAGAGTTTTGATAACTGGTGGGGCTGGTTTTATTGGGTCGCATTTAGTAGATGATTTACAACAAGATTATGATGTTTATGTTCTAGATAACTATAGAACAGGTAAACGAGAAAATATTAAAAGTTTGGCTGACGATCATGTGTTTGAATTAGATATTCGTGAATATGATGCAGTTGAACAAATCATGAAGACATATCAATTTGATTATGTTATTCATTTAGCAGCATTAGTTAGTGTTGCTGAGTCGGTTGAGAAACCTATCTTATCTCAGGAAATAAACGTCGTAGCAACATTAAGATTGTTAGAAATCATTAAAAAATATAATAGTCGTATAAAACGTTTTATCTTTGCTTCGTCAGCAGCTGTTTATGGTGATCTTCCCGATTTACCTAAAAATGATCAATCATTAATCTTACCATTATCACCATATGCAATAGATAAATATTACGGCGAACGGACGACATTAAATTATTGCTCGTTATATAACATACCAACAGCGGTTGTTAAATTTTTTAATGTATTTGGGCCAAGACAGGACCCTAAGTCACAATATTCAGGTGTGATTTCAAAGATGTTCGATTCATTTGAGCATAACAAGCCATTTACATTTTTTGGTGACGGACTGCAAACTAGAGATTTTGTATATGTATATGATGTTGTTCAATCTGTACGCTTAATTATGGAACACAAAGATGCAATTGGACACGGTTATAATATTGGTACAGGCACTTTTACTAATTTATTAGAGGTTTATCGTATTATTGGTGAATTATATGGAAAATCAGTCGAGCATGAATTTAAAGAAGCACGAAAAGGAGATATTAAGCATTCTTATGCAGATATTTCTAACTTAAAGGCATTAGGATTTGTTCCTAAATATACAGTAGAAACAGGTTTAAAGGATTACTTTAATTTTGAGGTAGATAATATTGAAGAAGTTACAGCTAAAGAAGTGGAAATGTCATAAAAATAACATTGAAGATGTTCATATAAATAAAAATTATAATTATCAAAGAAAATTAGATGCACTCGAAGAAGTGAGAAAAGGCTATTACCCAATTAAACGTGCGATTGACTTAGTATTAAGTATCGTTTTATTATGTTTAACATTTCCGATTATGTTCATATTCGCCATTGCTATTGTCATAGATTCGCCAGGAAATCCTATTTATAGTCAGGTTAGAGTTGGGAAGATGGGTAAATTAATTAAAATATACAAATTACGTTCGATGTGTAAAAACGCAGAGAAAAATGGTGCGCAATGGGCTGATAAAGATGATGATCGTATAACAAATGTCGGGAAGTTTATTCGTAAAACACGCATTGATGAATTACCACAACTAATTAATGTTGTTAAAGGGGAAATGAGTTTTATTGGACCACGCCCGGAACGTCCGGAATTTGTAGAATTATTTAGTTCAGAAGTGATAGGTTTCGAGCAAAGATGTCTTGTTACACCAGGGTTAACAGGACTTGCGCAAATTCAAGGTGGATATGACTTAACACCGCAACAAAAACTGAAATATGACATGAAATATATACATAAAGGTAGTTTAATGATGGAACTATATATATCAATTAGAACATTGATGGTTGTTATTACAGGGGAAGGCTCAAGGTAGTCTTAATTTACTTAATAAGTTCAAATAAAAGTTACATTTTAAAGATTGTGACCAATTGTTACAGTATAACGAGGAATCCCTTGAGACAGTATCAAATGGCATTAAGAAATATGTGCCATCATTGATTTGCATGGCTATAAATACTATTCATCTGATGAGATAGCTATGTTAAGAAATTGAAAGTATAGCGTTAAAGGGGTTTGTAACAGTTGAAAATTATATATTGTATTACTAAAGCAGACAATGGTGGTGCACAAACACATCTCATTCAACTCGCCAACCATTTTTGCGTACACCATGATGTTTATGTCATTGTAGGCAATCATGGACCAATGATTGAACAACTAGATGCAAGAGTTAATGTAATTATTATCGAACATTTAGTAGGTCCAATTGACTTTAAACAAGATATTTTAGCTGTCAAAGTGTTAGCACAGTTATTCTCGAAAATTAAACCTGATGTTATCCATTTACATTCTTCCAAAGCTGGAACGGTCGGACGAATTGCGAAGTTCATTTCGAAATCGAAAGACACACGTGTAGTTTTTACAGCGCATGGATGGGCTTTTACAGAGGGTGTTAAACCAGCTAAAAAATTTCTATATCTAGTTATCGAAAAATTAATGTCACGTATTACAGATAGCATTATTTGTGTTTCAGATTTCGATAAACAGTTAGCGCTAAAATATCGATTTAATCGATTGAAATTAACCACAATACATAATGGTATTGCAGATGTTCCCGCTGTTAAGCAAACGCTAAAAAGCCAATCACATAACAATATTGGCGAAGTAGTTGGAATGTTGCCTAATAAACAAGATTTACAGATTAATGCCCCGACAAAGCATCAATTTGTTATGATTGCAAGATTTGCTTATCCAAAATTGCCACAAAATCTAATCGCGGCAATAGAGATATTGAAATTACATAACAGTAATCATGCGCATTTTACATTTATAGGCGATGGACCTACATTAAATGATTGTCAGCAACAAGTTGTACAAGCTGGGTTAGAAAATGATGTCACATTTTTGGGCAATGTCATTAATGCGAGTCATTTATTATCACAATACGATACGTTTATTTTAATAAGTAAGCATGAAGGTTTGCCAATTAGCATTATCGAAGCTATGGCTACAGGTTTGCCTGTTATAGCCAGTCATGTTGGCGGTATTTCAGAATTAGTAACTGATAATGGTATATGTATGATGAACAACCAACCCGAAACTATTGCCAAAGTCCTGGAAAAATATTTAATAGACAGTGATTACATCAAAATGAGTAATCAATCTAGAAAACGTTATTTAGAATGTTTTACTGAGGAGAAAATGATTAAAGAAGTGGAAGACGTTTATAATGGAAAATCAACACAATAGTAAATTACTAACATTGTTACTTATCGGTTTAGCGGTTTTTATTCAGCAATCTTCGGTTATTGCCGGTGTGAATGTTTCTATAGCTGACTTTATCACATTACTAATATTAGTTTATTTACTGTTTTTCGCTAACCATTTATTAAAGGCAAATCATTTTTTACAGTTTTTCATTATTTTGTATACATATCGTATGATTATTACGCTTTGTTTACTATTTTTTGATGATTTGATATTTATTACGGTTAAGGAAGTTCTTGCATCTACAGTTAAATATGCATTTGTAGTCATTTATTTCTATTTAGGGATGATCATCTTTAAGTTAGGTAATAGCAAGAAAGTGATCGTTACCTCTTATATTATAAGCAGTGTGACTATAGGTTTATTTTGTATTATAGCCGGTTTGAACAAGTCCCCTTTACTAATGAAATTGTTATACTTTGATGAAATACGTTCAAAAGGATTAATGAATGACCCTAACTATTTCGCGATGACACAGATTATCACATTGGTACTTGCTTACAAGTATATTCATAATTACATATTCAAGGTTCTTGCATGTGGCATTCTGCTATGGTCATTAACTACAACCGGATCTAAGACTGCGTTTATCATATTAATCGTCTTAGCCATTTATTTCTTTATTAAAAAGTTATTTAGCAGAAATGCGGTAAGTGTTGTGAGTATGTTAGTGATTATGCTGATATTACTTTGTTTTACCTTTTATAATATCAACTACTATTTATTCCAATTGAGCGATCTAGATGGCTTACCATCTTTAGATCGAATGGCATCAATTTTTGAAGAGGGATTTGCATCATTAAATGATAGTGGGTCTGAGCGAAGTGTTGTATGGATAAATGCCATTTCAGTAATTAAATATACACTAGGTTTTGGTGTCGGATTAGTGGATTATGTACATATTGGCTCGCAAATTAATGGTATTTTACTTGTTGCCCATAATACATATTTGCAGATTTTTGCGGAATGGGGCATTTTATTCGGTGCATTATTTATCATATTTATGCTTTATTTACTGTTTGAATTATTTAGATTTAACATTTCTGGGAAAAATGTAACCGCAATTGTTGTAATGTTGACGATGCTGATTTACTTTTTAACAGTATCGTTTAATAACTCAAGATATGTCGCTTTTATTTTAGGAATTATCGTCTTTATTGTTCAATATGAAAAGATGGAAAGGGATCGTAATGAAGAGTGATTCACTAAAAGAAAATATTATTTATCAAGGGCTATACCAATTGATTAGGACGATGACACCACTGATTACAATACCCATTATTTCACGTGCATTTGGTCCCAGTGGTGTAGGTATTGTTTCATTTTCTTTCAATATCGTGCAATACTTTTTGATGATTGCAAGTGTTGGCGTTCAGTTATATTTTAATAGAGTTATCGCGAAGTCCGTTAACGACAAACGGCAATTGTCTCAGCAGTTTTGGGATATCTTTGTCAGTAAATTATTTTTAGCGTTAACAGTTTTTGCGATGTATATGGTCGTAATTACTATATTTATAGATGATTACTATCTTATTTTCCTACTACAAGGAATCTATATAATAGGTGCAGCACTCGATATTTCATGGTTTTATGCTGGAACTGAAAAGTTTAAAATACCTAGCCTTAGTAATATTGTTGCGTCTGGTATTGTATTAAGTGTCGTTGTTATCTTTGTCAAAGATCAATCAGATTTATCATTGTATGTATTTACTATTGCTATTGTGACGGTATTAAACCAATTACCTTTGTTTATCTATTTAAAACGATACATTAGCTTTGTTTCGGTTAATTGGATACACGTCTGGCAATTGTTTCGTTCGTCATTAGCATACTTATTACCAAATGGACAGCTCAACTTATATACTAGTATTTCTTGCGTTGTTCTTGGTTTAGTAGGCACATACCAACAAGTTGGTATCTTTTCTAACGCATTTAATATTTTAACGGTCGCAATCATAATGATTAATACATTTGATCTTGTAATGATTCCGCGTATTACCAAAATGTCTATCCAGAAATCACATAGTTTAACTAAAACGTTAGCTAATAATATGAATATTCAATTGATATTAACAATACCTATGGTCTTTGGTTTAATTGCAATTATGCCATCATTTTATTTATGGTTCTTTGGTGAGGAATTCGCATCAACTGTCCCATTGATGACCATTTTGGCGATACTTGTATTAATCATTCCTTTAAATATGTTGATAAGCAGGCAATATTTATTAATAGTGAATAAAATAAGATTATATAATGCGTCAATTACTATTGGTGCGGTAATGAATTTAGTATTATGTCTTGTTTTGATATATTTTTATGGAATTTACGGTGCTGCTATTGCGCGTTTAATTACAGAGTTTTTCTTGCTCATTTGGCGATTTATTGATATTACTAAAATCAATGTGAAGTTGAATATTGTAAGTACGATTCAATGTGTCATTGCTGCCGTTATGATGTTTATTGTGCTTGGTGTGGTCAATCATTATTTGCCCCCTACAATGTACGCTACGCTGCTATTAATTGCGATTGGTATAGTAGTTTATCTTTTATTAATGATGACTATGAAAAATCAATACGTATGGCAAATATTGAGGCATCTTCGACATAAAACAATTTAAGTATCGGTAACGCTATACTTTAGAAATTTAAGATGAAGAAGAAAAGGCAATTTCTTATTGAAAAATGGAAGTTGTCTTTTTTAATTCTTTTTAAAAGCGGGAAACAAAAGCAGTTAAATGCCTTTTTGCATTCAATGTTAAATATTATATCAATTTCGAATATTTAAATTTTATATAATTGGATATAACAAATAAATAATAATTATTGCAAAACACACCCGAAATTAATTATTATAAAAGTATATTCATAAAAGGAGGAATATACTTATGGCATTTAAATTACCAAATTTACCATATGCATATGATGCATTGGAACCATATATAGATCAAAGAACAATGGAGTTTCATCACGACAAACATCACAATACGTACGTGACGAAATTAAACGCAACAGTTGAAGGAACAGAGTTGGAGCATCAATCACTAGCGGATATGATTGCTAACTTAGACAAGGTACCGGAAGCGATGAGGATGTCAGTCCGTAATAATGGCGGTGGTCATTTTAACCATTCATTATTCTGGGAAATACTATCACCTAATTCTGAAGAAAAAGGTGGCGTAATAGACGACATTAAAGCGCAGTGGGGCACTTTAGATGAATTTAAAAATGAATTTGCAAATAAAGCAACAACATTATTTGGATCAGGTTGGACTTGGTTAGTTGTTAATGATGAAAAATTAGAAATTGTGACAACGCCAAACCAAGATAATCCATTAACAGAAGGCAAAACACCAATCTTACTATTTGATGTTTGGGAGCATGCCTACTATCTGAAATATCAAAATAAACGTCCAGACTATATGACTGCATTTTGGAATATTGTTAACTGGAAAAAAGTTGATGAATTATACCAAGCAGCAAAATAATATAACTTAATATAATTGAGGTGGAGCATCTACAAGGTGTTTCACCCTTTTTTGTACTTAATATCTTTACTTATTCGTGTATGTGTTATGGGATAGCACGTAAAAGTGGCAAAATAAAACAGTACAATCATATACAATGATGAATACTTTACTTGTGTTCTCTGTGCTTGTGAACTAAATGTTTCGAGAAGAGCGCACATCGAATAACAAAATTATTTAGACGACGTTCAACAAATAAATAAACATAATACGATTAATAATAGAAAAATCGTGTGATTATCTGAGCGAGCCTAGGACATAAATCAATATCCTAGGCTCGCTAATGTTATATTGGCATTAGTTGACTGAATGAAATTGCGCTTGTAACAAGCTTTTCCATTTCTTACCCACTCCCTAAATAGTCATCACAAAATTTCTCATATTTCAATAATTTTAATAATCCGATTGTCTTATACGTGTCAGTGTTAATTCAGATATTTCCTGTGGAATATACCACTTATTAATCATAATTGGATAAGGTGTTTGTGCGTACAATGTTTCAATAATCAGCCAACAATGTGTATCACCATCAAACACGTGACTATGATTTTTGAAGTGGGGCGCTTTGGTAATAGACATTTTTAAATCTGATTGATATGCATTGCTATAAATCGTTTGCTCAACGAACGTCTTCATGTCGTCTTCGTTTTGTGTATTCACTTTAAATGTGTCAATGACATTTAACGGTATAAAGGTAAAACAAAATGCATCAGCTTGCTTAGAATGATTGTCCTTTTTTTGATAATAGCGTTCCATTGCAATGACGGCAGAAGGATGGTTTGCAAACAAATGATTTGTATATTCACTTTCTAAATCAACACGATAATTAATTGATGACATAGATACGCAAGCTAGCAATATTTGATCAAGTGGATGCTTAAATTGATCCATACTTGAAGCGTGTTGGGCATTTGTTTGTGGAATAACAAAGTGTCCCTTCCCTCTTGTACTCTCTACGATGCCATCTTCGGCTAACAATTTTATAGCTTGGCGCAAAGTCATACGACTGACATCAAAGCGCGCACAAAGTTCCTTTTCAGTAGGTAATGCATGGCCACTCGGATATTTTCCTATTTGAATTTCTTTATATAACGTATTATAAATCGTTAAAAATTTTGGTTGTGTTTGCGTCACGTAGACAACCTCCATAAAGTTACTTAATCACTCTCATCATACAATAATTTTTACTCGAATTGGAAAAATTATAAAAATTAAACATAGATAGACTTTGAAAATTAGTTTTATACAAGGTTAGAAGCTATAACTGTAAAATGTTCTTAATATTGTCAAAATGTAATGCTTGAAAGCGCTTTTAAAAAATATTATTATATACATGGTTAGACAAATAGACAAATCACTATACAAATATTGGGAGGAATATTTTATGAAATCAACACCACACATTAAACCAATGAATGACGTCGAAATTGCAGAAACGGTTCTATTGCCAGGAGATCCGTTAAGAGCTAAGTTCATTGCAGAAACATATTTGGACGATGTGGAACAGTTCAATACAGTGCGAAACATGTTTGGTTTTACCGGAACATATAAAGGTAAAAAAGTTTCTGTCATGGGTTCAGGAATGGGTATGCCATCTATTGGCATTTACTCTTATGAATTAATTCATACATTTGGTTGTAAAAAATTAATTCGCGTTGGTTCTTGTGGCGCGATGCAAGAAAACATTGATTTATATGATGTGATTATTGCACAAGGTGCCTCTACTGATTCAAATTACGTTCAACAATATCAATTACCAGGTCATTTTGCGCCAATTGCTTCTTATCAGTTATTAGAAAAAGCAGTTGAAACAGCACGTGACAAAGGTGTACGTCATCATGTAGGTAATGTGTTATCAAGTGATATTTTCTATAACGCGGATACAACAGCGAGTGAACGTTGGATGCGTATGGGTATTTTAGGTGTAGAAATGGAATCAGCTGCATTATACATGAATGCAATTTACGCTGGTGTCGAAGCATTAGGTGTGTTCACAGTGAGCGATCATTTAATTCATGAAACGTCAACAACACCTGAGGAAAGGGAACGTGCATTTACAGATATGATTGAAATTGCACTGTCATTGGTGTAGATGATTATGAATGTTGAATATTCTAAAATAAAGAAAGCAGTACCTATTTTACTATTCTTATTTGTATTCAGTTTGGTTATAGACAACTCATTTAAATTGATTTCTGTAGCCATTGCTGATGACTTAAATATCTCTGTAACGACAGTAAGTTGGCAAGCGACATTAGCCGGTTTAGTAATTGGTATTGGCGCTGTAGTATACGCTTCATTATCTGATGCCATTAGTATACGCACACTATTTATTTATGGCGTGATATTAATCATTATCGGATCAATTATTGGTTACATTTTCCAACATCAATTCGCATTACTTTTAGTTGGACGTATTATTCAAACTGCAGGTTTAGCTGCTGCAGAGACATTATATGTGATATATGTTGCAAAGTATCTTTCTAAAGAGGACCAGAAGACTTACCTTGGCTTAAGTACGAGCAGTTATTCCTTGTCATTAGTTATCGGTACATTATCAGGTGGATTTATTTCTACGTATTTACACTGGACAAATATGTTTTTAATTGCGTTAATCGTAGTATTTACGTTGCCATTCCTATTTAAATTATTACCAAAAGAAAATAATACAAATAAAGCTCATTTAGATTTTGTTGGCTTAATTCTAGTGGCAACTATCGCTACAACAGTCATGCTGTTTATTACGAACTTTAATTGGTTATATATGATTGGTGCCTTAATTGCGATTATCGTTTTTGCGCTATATATTAAAAATGCTCAACGTCCATTAGTAAACAAATCATTTTTCCAAAATAAACGTTATGCTTCATTTTTATTTATAGTATTTGTAATGTATGCCATCCAATTGGGTTATATTTTTACGTTCCCATTCATAATGGAACAAACTTATCATCTTCAACTAGACACAACATCACTGTTATTAGTACCGGGTTATATTGTAGCAGTCATCGTTGGTGCACTAAGTGGTAAAATCGGCGAATATCTTAATTCAAAACAAGCGATTATCACAGCAATTATTTTAATCGCACTGAGCTTGATTTTACCTGCATTTGCAGTAGGTAATCACATTTCAATCTTCGTCATTTCTATGATATTCTTTGCAGGTAGCTTTGCTTTAATGTATGCACCTTTACTTAACGAAGCCATTAAAACAATAGATCTTAATATGACAGGTGTGGCTATTGGTTTTTATAATTTAATTATTAATGTGGCGGTATCTGTAGGTATTGCGATTGCTGCGGCTCTAATCGATTTTAAAGCATTAAATTTCCCAGGCAATGATGCATTAAGTTCACATTTCGGTATTATTTTAATTATTTTAGGTTTAATGAGTATTGTCGGATTAGTTTTATTCGTCATCTTAAATCGTTGGACACAATCTGAAAAATAAATAGATATAAATTCGCGAGATATATTCGTATTTATAGTAAAATTAAATAAAGAGATTATATAACACGAGGAGTAGTAAGTATGAAATTTGAGAAATATATAGATCACACTTTATTGAAGCCTGAGTCAACACGTACGCAAATCGATCAAATCATCGATGAAGCGAAAGCATACAATTTTAAATCTGTATGTGTGAATCCAACGCATGTAAAATATGCAGCAGAGCGACTAGCTGATTCAGAGGTGCTAGTTTGTACGGTAATAGGATTCCCATTAGGTGCGTCGACAACTGCAACGAAAGCATTTGAAACAGAAGATGCAATTCAAAATGGTGCAGATGAAATTGACATGGTCATCAACATCGGCGCATTAAAAGATGGACGTTTTGATGATGTACAACAAGACATTGAAGCAGTGGTTAAAGCTGCGAAAGGTCACACAGTAAAAGTGATTATTGAGACGGTATTGTTGAACCATGACGAAATCGTAAAAGCGAGTGAATTAACAAAAGCGGCTGGTGCGGACTTCGTTAAAACTTCAACAGGTTTTGCAGGTGGCGGTGCGACTGCAGAAGACGTTAAATTAATGAAAGATACAGTAGGTGCTGATGTAGAAGTAAAAGCATCAGGTGGCGTACGTAATTTAGAAGATTTCAATAAAATGGTTGAAGCAGGTGCGACACGTATTGGTGCGAGCGCAGGCGTTCAAATTATGCAAGGTTTAGAAGCAGATTCAGATTACTAATATATATAAAATTTGGGAGTGATAGCTATGACAAGACCATTTAATCGTGTACATTTAATCGTAATGGATTCAGTAGGTATTGGTGAAGCGCCAGACGCAGCTGATTTTAAAGATGAAGGTTCACATACTTTAAGACATACCTTAGAAGGCTTCGATCAAACTTTACCAAACCTTGAAAAGTTAGGTCTAGGGAACATCGATAAATTACCAGTAGTAAATGCAGTTGAACAACCAGAAGCATACTATACTAAATTGAGTGAAGCTTCAGTTGGTAAAGATACAATGACTGGTCACTGGGAAATTATGGGATTAAATATTATGCAGCCTTTTAAAGTATACCCTAATGGATTCCCTGAAGAGTTAATTCAACAAATTGAAGAAATGACAGGTCGTAAAGTTGTTGCTAACAAACCGGCATCGGGTACGCAAATTATCGATGAGTGGGGCGAGCACCAAATGAAAACTGGTGACTTAATTGTTTATACAAGTGCAGACCCAGTATTGCAAATTGCTGCACATGAAGACATTATCCCATTAGAAGAGTTATATGATATTTGTGAAAAGGTTCGTGAGTTGACAAAAGACCCTAAATATTTAATTAGTCGTATTATCGCACGTCCATATGTTGGTGAACCAGGAAACTTTACACGTACATCTAATCGACATGACTATGCGTTAAAACCATTTGGTAAAACTGTCTTAGATCATTTGAAAGACGGTGGTTATGATGTCATTGCCATCGGTAAAATTAATGACATTTATGATGGTGAAGGTGTAACAGAAGCGGTTCGTACGAAGAGTAACATGGACGGTATGGATCAATTGATGAAAATTGTTAAGAAAGATTTCACAGGTATTAGCTTCTTAAACTTAGTAGACTTTGATGCATTATACGGTCATCGTCGTGATAAACCAGGTTATGCACAAGCAATTAAAGATTTCGATGATCGCTTGCCAGAACTGTTTAGCAACTTAAAAGAAGACGATTTAGTAATTATTACAGCAGACCATGGTAATGACCCGACAGCGCCAGGTACGGACCATACGAGAGAATATATCCCAGTAATTATGTACAGTCCGAAATTTAAAGGTGGTCATGCACTAGAAAGTGATACTACATTCAGTTCTATCGGTGCAACTATAGCGGATAATTTCAACGTAACATTACCAGAGTTCGGTAAAAGTTATTTAAAGGAATTAAAATAGAATAAATTTAGATATTATAAAAATAGCAGTGAAGTTAACTATAATAATAGTTTTCTTCACTGCTGTTTTAATATAATAGAGAAACGTAAGACGGTAGTACCTCTTATTTAGGAGTATCTTGATTCAATGTTAAACAATACGTTTTCGGATTGAACCGGAAATTAAATCGACAATTGCGACCATTAGTACTAAACCGATTAATATAATACCTACACGGTCCCAAGAACGTGTTTGAATGGCAAATATGAGTGGTGTCCCGATACCACCAGCTCCAATTACCCCTAGTATAGAAGCTGAACGTAAGTTTAGTTCAAAGCGATAAAGTATGAGTGATAGAAAGGCAGGCATAATTTGTGGTATGACTGCAAATACGAGTGTTTTAATCTTATTCGCACCACTGGCCTTTAATGATTCTACAGCACTGAAATCTAGACCTTCAATATCTTCAGCTAAAAGTTTTCCAAGCATACCTACGGAATGGATACCTAAAGCTAATACACCTGAAAATGAACCTGGGCCAACAGCTTTGATAAATATAAGTGCCATTACAATTTCTGGGAAGACACGTATAACACTTAAAATAAATTTGCTAACACCTGAAACTGGGCGTAGCTTTACCATATTATTTGCACCTAGAAATGCTAATGGAATACAGATAATTGCGGCGATGAAAGTACCTACAACGGCTATCGCAAAGGTTTCAAGTAAACCACGTAATAAGTCTTCGCCATCTGGTATATAGATATAGCTGATATCAGGATGGAATAATCCGCTGAATATGGATTTTAAGATTTCTAATGATTTACTTTTAAGTTCTAAACTTGGTACACCTGCAAATGCCCAGATGATAATAGCTAAGACGACAATTGCAATAAGCCATCTTTTAATCAATTTTCGTTTGTGTGCTTTTGTGTGAACATTATATTTTGCTATTTCCTGTGTCATGCGAGATGTGCCCTCACTTTCGTACTGATGTAATCAATGACGACGACGATAACTAAAGTAAATAAAATAATCGTTGCTGTTTTTGGATATTGAAATAAACCAAGTGTTTGATCATAAAACAATCCAATACCGCCAGCGCCGACTAATCCAAGAACAGCTGAAGCACGTATATTTACTTCAAATGCATATAATACGTATGACATAAATGACGATATGGCTTGTGGTACAACACCGAAAACAATCCATTTTATTTTATTAGCGCCAACAGCCGTCATTGCTTCCATTGGACCTGGATCTATCGTTTCCAATGATTCATATAATAATTTTCCAATAATACAGATAGTTAAAATAAACAATGCTAATATCCCTGGAATTTGACCGATTCCAAATACAGCCACAAAGATTGCTGCTAATAGCAAATCCGGTATAGTACGAACTATATTTAAAATAAAACGCGAGGGTATTGAAATCCACTTTTGATGAACGATATTGCTAGCACATAATAACGCAATTGGTATTGAAACGATGCTACCTAATACTGTACTTACGATAGCCATTCGAATGGTATCTAACATTGGCGTTGTAATTTGTTGTAAATACTCGAAATCAGGTGGAATCATTTGTTTGAATAGATCACCTATTTGAGGTATTCCTATCATTAAATCTCCAAAATTAAACCCCGTATAAATGAAGCTCCAAATGATAAGCACAATGATTAACATGAAGGTAAAACTCGTTTTTAAAGAAACCTTTTTCTTTAAAAGGGAGTCATACTTTGTAGGTATTTCTAAAGGCATGTTAGTTCACTCCTAGCTTTTCATCTTCTTTAATTGTACGTCCATATATTTCACTAAATACGTCATCTGTTGCTTCAGATGCAGGACCATCATAGACAACCTCACCATCACGTAAACCAATGATGCGTGTGCCATATTCTTTTGCTAAGTCAACAAAATGTAAATTAATTAAAATTGTAATGCCTAATTCTTGGTTGATTTTTCTTAAATCATCCATAACCTGTTTCGTTGTTAATGGGTCTAATGAAGCAACTGGTTCATCTGCAAGAATAATTTCGGATTCTTGGCATAGCGCACGTGCAATAGATATACGTTGTTGTTGGCCACCTGATAATTCATCAGAGCGTTGATTATATTTATCTAAGATGTTGACCCGTTCTAGTGCATCCATTGCTTTAATTTTGTCTTCTTTTGGAAATAAACCTAATACCATTTTCCAAGTAGGGTGATAACCTACACGTCCACTTAGTACATTTCGTAATACACTTGACCGTTTAACTAAATTAAAATGTTGGAAAATCATACCTATATTTCGGCGCATTTCTAATAATGCTTTACCATGGGCTTTAGTGATTGATTTACCTTGGATGAAAATTTCACCTGACGTGATATCATGCAAACGATTTACAGATCTTAATAACGTGGATTTCCCAGCACCAGATAGTCCGACAATGACTGCAAATTCACCTTTTTCAATATTTAAGTTAATATTTTTCAAGCCTACATGACCGTTAGGATAGACTTTACTGACGTTTTTAAATTCGATTTGACTCATGTTTGACACCTTTCTTTAATAAAGAAAAGCCAAGGTAAACTGAAATATCATAGACATTGGGTTTCTGTGTACAAATGATTTCAAATGTACAGCGACACCTTTCTATATCTGTTTCAGTTTAGCGCCTAGCTTTTCAATATTAATCTAGAATATATCTATTGATCGAAAGCTTTTAATACCAAATTCGATAATGATTCATTGGTTAAATAATGATTATTTCATATCTTTAACTAATTTTTCGTACTCTCTTACAATGTCGAAATTTGAATCTTTCGTTTCTGTGTATCCTTCATGTGAATAAACTTCGCTAATAATTTTGTGACCTTCTTTTGATTTAGCAATGTCTATAAAAGCTTTTTTCAATTTCTCTTGGAAATCTTTATCCATATCTGGTCTTACTGAAATTGTGTCATTCGGAATAGCTTGTGTTAATTTTAAAATTCGTGTGTCTTTAAATACATTTGGTTGGTCTTTTTTCACAGTATTACGTGCATCGTTAAATACAGCCGCAGCATCTACATCTCCATTTAATAATGAGATAACTGCTTGGTCATGACCTTTAACATTCACAATTTTCATATCTTTAGTTGCATTAATACCTGCTTCGTTTTTTAACATCGCAAGTGGGAATGTATATCCAGCAGTTGATGTTACATCTTGTAAGGCAATTTTCTTACCTTTTAAATCTTTCAAGCTTTTAATTTTTGAGTCTTTTTTAACAAGAATTTCTGATTTATAACTATCTACAAGTTCTTTACTTGCTGAACCATCTTCTTTTACACCAAAACGTTGTGCTTGTAATAATAAATCAGCTGCTTTTTGATCATGTGCTAATGTGTATGCCGTTGGTGGTAAGAAACCAACATCAACTTTTTTAGACTTCATAGCTTCAACAATTGTATTGTAGTTAGTTGATACAGACACTTTAACTGGAATTCCTAATTCTTTAGATAGTAATTTTTCTAATGGTTTTGCTTTAGCCTCTAATGTTCCAGCATTTTGCGAAGGTACAAATTGTACTGTTAATTCTTTAGGTTTGTATCCTCCTGATTTAGAATCCGAATCATTACTAGCGTTCTTTTGATTATCTAAAGAACTTGAATTTCCACATGCTGCTGCAAAAACAATGACTGCTAACATTAATACAAATAAACACTTAAATTTTTTCATTTGATAACTGTCCCCTTCACATTCTTAATCGTGTAATATGTATGCAATGAAATTACACTTATAGCGTACCACATTTAAATACGAAAAAGTATTTTATAAAAATGAATTTTAATAACTTTCTTTAAGAGTTTGATAAGATTTTGTAAATTTTTCGTTAAATTGCCCATTACAAACATATATTTATCCTATAATTCAAGAACAAATTTATTTTAAAAGGAGCCTCACAAAATGAAAAAAATATATAAGTCATTAACTGTCTCTGCAATTGTTGCAACGGTATCATTAAGTGCTTTACCACAATCTTTAGCTATAACGCATGAATCGCAACCTACAAAGCAACAGCGAACGGTATTATTCGATCGTTCTCATGGTCAAACAGCTGGTGCTGCAGATTGGGTTAGTGATGGTGCATTTTCAGATTATGCGGATTCAATACAAAAACAAGGTTATGACGTTAAAGCTATTGATGGTCATTCGAACATAACAGAAGCAAGTTTGAAAAGTTCCAAAATATTTGTAATTCCTGAGGCTAACATTCCTTTCAAAGAATCAGAACAGGCAGCAATTGTTAACTATGTGAAACAAGGGGGAAATGTTGTCTTTATTTCAGATCATTACAATGCTGACCGAAATTTAAATCGTATTGATTCATCAGAGGCAATGAATGGTTATCGACGTGGAGCGTATGAAGATATGTCGAAAGGTATGAATGCAGAAGAAAAAAGTTCTACTGCAATGCAAGGTGTGAAAAGTTCAGATTGGTTATCTACAAACTTTGGCGTACGTTTTCGATATAATGCACTAGGTGATTTAAATACGAGCAATATTGTTTCTTCAAAAGAAAGTTTCGGTATTACTGAAGGTGTGAAATCTGTATCTATGCATGCTGGATCGACATTAGCAATTACTAATCCAGAGAAAGCAAAAGGTATTGTGTATACACCAGAACAATTGCCAGCGAAAAGTAAATGGTCACATGCTGTAGATCAAGGTATTTATAATGGGGGCGGTAAAGCAGAAGGTCCCTATGTAGCAATTTCTAAAGTTGGAAAAGGTAAAGCAGCATTTATCGGTGATTCATCACTTGTGGAAGATAGTTCGCCCAAATATGTAAGAGAAGATAATGGAGAAAAGAAGAAAACATATGATGGTTTTAAAGAACAAGACAACGGTAAGCTATTAAATAATATAACGGCTTGGATGTCTAAAGATAATGATGGGAAATCACTTAAGGCGAGTGGCCTAACATTAGATACAAAGACTAAGTTGCTTGATTTTGAACGACCAGAGCTTTCAACTGAGCCTGAAAAAGAGCCATGGTCACAACCGCCGAGTGGTTATAAATGGTATGACCCAACAACATTTAAAGCAGGTAGTTATGGCAGTGAAAAAGGCGCGGATCCTCAGCCAAACACACCAGATGATCATACGCCACCAAATCAGACCGAAAAAGTATCATTTGATATCCCGCAAAATGTTTCTGTAAATGAGCCATTTGAAGTGACAATACATTTAAAAGGATTTGAAGCAAATCAAACACTTGAAAATCTTAGAGTTGGTATTTACAAAGAAGGCGGACGTCAAATCGGACAATTTTCAAGTAAAGATAACGATTATAACCCGCCAGGTTACAGTACTTTGCCAACAGTTAAAGCAGATGAAAACGGAAATGCCACAATTAAGGTCAATGCTAAAGTACTTGAAAGTATGGAAGGTTCAAAGATCCGTTTAAAACTCGGTGACAAAACCTTGATTACAACAGACTTCAAATAAATATATAATAGAAATAAGAAAGATGTTTGTGATTGAAGGAGTGAGTGAGGATGTCAAACATAGCATTTTATGTCGTGAGTGACGTACATGGTTATATTTTCCCAACAGATTTTACGAGTAGAAATCAATATCAACCTATGGGATTGTTACTAGCGAATCATGTTATAGAACAAGACAGAAGGCAGTATGACCAAAGTTTTAAAATAGATAATGGTGATTTTTTGCAAGGGTCACCATTTTGTAATTACTTAATCGCGCATAGCGGCAGTAGCCAGCCTTTAGTTGATTTTTATAATCGAATGGCATTCAACTTTGGTACGCTTGGTAATCATGAATTTAATTATGGATTACCATACTTAAAAGACACTTTACGCAGACTCAATTATCCAGTTTTGTGCGCTAATATTTATGAAAATGATAGTACATTGACTGATAACGGTGTGCAGTATTTTCAGGTTGGAGATCAAACGGTTGGTGTGATAGGTTTAACGACACAATTTATTCCCCATTGGGAACAACCAGAGCATATTCAGTCACTTACGTTTCATAGTGCTTTTGAAACACTTCAACAACACTTACCTGAAATGAAGCGACATGCAGATATCATTGTGGTTTGTTACCATGGTGGATTTGAAAAGGATTTAGAAAGTGGTATGCCGACCGAAGTGTTAACGGGTGAAAATGAAGGATATGCCATGTTAGAAGCATTTTCTAAAGATATAGATATCTTTATTACGGGTCACCAACATCGACAAATTGCTGAAAGATTTAAGCAAACGGCTGTGATTCAACCTGGTACGAGAGGTACAACTGTAGGCAAAGTTGTCTTGAGTACTGATGAATATGAAAATGTATCCGTTGAATCATGTGAATTACTTCCTGTTATAGATGATTCCACATTTACTATTGATGAAGATGACCAACATTTACGAAAGCAGTTAGAGGACTGGTTAGATTACGAAATTACTACATTGCCATATGATATGACGATTAATCATGCATTTGAGGCACGTGTGGCACCGCATCCTTTTACTAATTTTATGAATTACGCTTTATTAGAAAAAAGTGGTGCAGATGTTGCCTGTACAGCTTTGTTTGATTCTGCTAGTGGTTTCAAGCAAGTCGTGACGATGCGAGATGTTATTAACAATTACCCATTTCCAAATACATTTAAAGTTTTAGCTGTAAGTGGTGCCAAACTTAAAGAAGCCATTGAACGATCAGCAGAATATTTTGACGTGAAAAATGATGAAGTAAGTGTGAGCGCAGACTTCCTTGAACCCAAACCCCAACACTTTAATTATGATATATATGGTGGCGTAAGTTATAACATTCATGTTGGAAGGCCAAAGGGACAACGTGTGAGCAATATGATGATTCAAGGGCACGCAGTTGATTTAAAGCAGACATATACAATTTGTGTAAATAATTATCGTGCAGTTGGCGGTGGTCAGTATGATATGTATATCGACGCGCCAGTTGTAAAAGATATTCAAGTTGAAGGCGCACAATTACTTATTGATTTTTTATCAAATAATAATTTGATGCGCATCCCGCAAGTTGTTGATTTTAAAGTTGAAAAGTGACGGATATATGTAAAACTTACTTGATTTTAATCGGGTAAGTTTTTGTTTTTGTTTAAACTAATCACTCTTAAAAACCAATATACTTTAAGAAAAATGTTGATTTTACAAAAAATAAGGCTTATATTTTATATAACTTAATATTAGGAAGTGATTAATTTGGAAACAATTAAACAAGAAGTAAGAGAATCTATTGTTAAAGGAATTATCGCGGGATATAAGGACTATGTTAATGAGAGAAATGAAGTCAAGAAACGTATGGTGATTAGTGATGCCTATGTGTACACCAAATCTAATCATATTGAAAATCAAGTTGCTAAGCATTTGGAAAATTTTGTTAAGTATATTAAAGAAAATGCTGGACCATCATGGAAGTATTTAAAGTTTATATTTAATAAAGATGAAGAGAAAAATAATATCATGTTTATATTGAAAAATGAAGATTACTTTGATGAAAAAAATGTAAGCGTAGGGAAGAGTTTAGTTGCTGATAAGAATCAAAAAAGTAAAAACTACCTAGAGGGACTTATAGCTAAGAATAGTGGCATTAATTTTGATACTGTTGGAGAAGATTTTAAAATTAGGCATCAAATGACTGCAGATAGTATATTATTTAATATAAAAGAAGGCAGTAATAGAGATATTAATTCTTATTTTTTAATTATTACATATCGTATTGATAAAGAATCAAAGCAATTAGCTGCAATCAAACAATGGTTACCAAATCCAGAAACAAATTCTGCAATTATGGTTGATGATTTGACAGAGTTAATAGAAAAAGTAATAGTAGAAAGAGAAGATTATCATATTGACGAAGAAGAGTTAGAAGTACTTAAAAACGATGGAGAGTTAGAACTCATAGATGTGGAACATGCATTTGGTATCAGTATCGATGAAGGTAACGATATGATTGAAAGTGAAAGGTGAAGTTAATGTTTATTGGCAAGAATTTAGAATACGTGAGAAAGCTTAATGCTCTAAGTAGAAAAGAATTATCAGAAAAAATAAATGTGAGTGAACAAGCAATTTGGCAATATGAAACAAAAAATATGATGCCAGAAATTAGTAAAATTTATGATATGACATCTATTTTTAATGTTAAATCTAGCTACTTTATTAGCGAGCAGCCCGAAGAGCTCCTAATAAATTCTGTCGATAAACATAGTATAGCTTTTAGAGCAAAAAATTATAAAGTATCTACGAAACTATTAAATAAGCAATATTATCAAGCAATGTATTTATCTAATTTAACTAGCTACTTATTTTCTTTTGTAAAGATACCGGATAATATTATTTTATCTTTAATAAATAATTTAGATGACTTGTTGAATGGTAATTTAGAATCACTAAATAAAAAAGAAAGCATAAAAGAAATTGCTAAAGTTGTGAGGGCTAAAATTCTTCAAGACGAAAGCAATGAAGCACTATTATTTATGCTTGAAAAAGCGGGTATAGTTATATACGAAAAGCGAATTAATGATAGCATAGACGCATATAGTTTTTGGAGTAAAGATCTGACACCTTTTATTATACTGGGTACAAATAAGGGGGTAGCAGTTAGAAGGAATTTTGATCTTGCACATGAGCTGGGACATCTCGTTCTACATCGTCATATTCAATTCGACTTATTATCTCCTGAAGAATATAAGACAATTGAACATGAGGCAGATATTTTCGCCTCTGAATTTTTACTACCTGAAGAAGCGTTTAAAAAGGACTTTGATCAAATGACAAAAAAATCAAATCCTGATTATTTAGCTGTATTGAAAGAAAAATGGTATGTTTCTATACAAGCAATTGCAATGAGAGCCTATTATCTAGGTCTAATGTCTAGTACTCAGTACAGATATTTTTGGGCATCATTAAATAAAAAAGGCTATAAAAGTAAAGAGCCTTTAGACGACGTGATTGAAATGTCACGTCCTGTCAAAATGAATAGTTTATTAAAGTTGTATTTTGATAGAAATATACTGACACCACAAAAATTATTGAATTATTTAAAAGTTGATGAAACATTTTTGAATCATCTAGCAGGTATTAATTTAAAACTCTTTAAGGATTATGTTAATGAAAATAGAGAATATAATATAACGAATCTATATAAATAAGGCACCAATATTTAAACCTCGAGCTGAAAAGATCATCATTTCAGTTCGAGGTTTTTATTTGTAACATCTATTGATAGGTATCGACAAGGACCTTTTAATGTTGTGTTTTGTGCGATATAACAAGCTTTTTTAGGCTATTAAAGAATATTCAGAATTAAATATATAATTATGAATAAATTATGTCATTGAAAAAATTATGATTATAAAATCATTCTAAAAACACCGAAATAACAATGATTTCATGAAAACATTTATTTTAAAATTTGATATTTGTTCAAATAATATTCGAAATTAAACTTTTTTGTATAGAATTTTCTTTATATCCTGAGAGACATGTACTATAATGTTTGTGAAATAATTCACAAAGTATAAAGGAGTGGTTGTATATGTTAACTATACCTGAAAAAGAAAATCGTGGATCGAAAGAACAAGAAGTGGCAATTATGATTGATGCTCTAGCTGACAAAGGGAAAAAAGCATTAGAAGCATTATCTAAAAAGTCACAAGAAGAAATTGATCATATTGTTCATCAAATGAGTTTAGCAGCTGTTGATCAACATATGGTGCTAGCAAAATTAGCACATGAAGAAACTGGAAGAGGTATATACGAAGATAAAGCGATTAAAAATTTATACGCTTCTGAATATATATGGAATTCAATAAAAGACAACAAGACAGTAGGGATTATTGGTGAAGATAAAGAAAAAGGATTAACGTATGTAGCGGAACCAATTGGTGTTATTTGTGGTGTTACGCCAACAACAAATCCTACGTCGACAACTATTTTTAAAGCGATGATTGCAATTAAGACAGGAAATCCAATCATTTTTGCATTCCATCCAAGTGCGCAAGAATCGTCGAAGCGTGCAGCAGAAGTTGTATTAGAAGCGGCAATGAAGGCAGGTGCACCTAAAGATATTATTCAATGGATTGAAGTGCCTTCTATCGAAGCAACAAAACAATTAATGAATCACAAAGGTATTGCATTAGTTCTAGCAACAGGTGGTTCAGGCATGGTTAAGTCTGCATATTCAACTGGTAAACCGGCATTAGGTGTGGGACCAGGTAACGTGCCTTCTTACATTGAAAAAACAGCACACATTAAGCGTGCAGTAAATGATATCATTGGTTCAAAAACATTTGATAATGGTATGATTTGTGCTTCTGAACAAGTTGTAGTCATTGATAAAGAAATTTATAAAGACGTTACTAATGAATTTAAAGTACATCAAGCATATTTTGTTAAAAAAGATGAATTACAACGCTTAGAAAATGCAATTATGAATGAACAAAAAACAGGTATTAAGCCTGATATTGTCGGTAAATCTGCAGTTGAAATAGCTGAATTAGCAGGTATACCTGTCCCCGAAAATACAAAACTTATCATAGCTGAAATTAGCGGTGTAGGTTCAGACTATCCGTTATCTCGTGAAAAATTATCTCCAGTATTAGCCTTAGTAAAAGCCCAATCTACAAAACAAGCATTTCAAATTTGTGAAGACACACTACATTTTGGTGGATTAGGACACACAGCCGTTATCCATACAGAAGATGAAACATTACAAAAAGATTTTGGACTAAGAATGAAAGCTTGTCGTGTACTTGTAAATACACCATCAGCGGTTGGAGGTATTGGTGATATGTATAACGAATTGATTCCGTCTTTAACATTAGGTTGTGGTTCGTACGGTAGAAACTCAATTTCACATAATGTTAGTGCGACAGATTTATTAAACATTAAAACAATTGCTAAACGACGTAATAATACTCAAATTTTCAAGGTGCCTGCTCAAATTTATTTTGAAGAAAATGCAATCATGAGTCTAACAGCAATGGACAAGATTGAAAAAGTGATGATTGTCTGTGACCCTGGTATGGTCGAATTCGGTTATACAAAAACAGTTGAGAATGTATTAAGACAAAGAACGGAACAGCCTCAAATTAAAATATTTAGCGAAGTCGAACCGAACCCATCAACGAATACAGTATATAAAGGTCTGGAAATGATGGTTGATTTCCAACCGGATACAATCATTGCACTTGGTGGTGGTTCAGCGATGGATGCTGCAAAAGCAATGTGGATGTTCTTTGAACACCCTGAGACATCATTCTTCGGTGCTAAACAAAAGTTCCTAGACATCGGTAAACGTACTTATAAAATAGGCATGCCTGAAAATGCGACGTTCATTTGTATCCCTACGACATCAGGTACAGGTTCAGAAGTAACACCATTTGCAGTTATCACAGATAGTGAAACGAATGTAAAATATCCGTTGGCTGATTTTGCTTTAACACCTGATGTTGCAATTATTGACCCTCAATTTGTGATGAGTGTGCCAAAAAGCGTTACAGCAGATACAGGAATGGATGTACTAACGCATGCAATGGAATCATATGTATCTGTAATGGCTTCAGATTACACAAGAGGTTTGAGTCTACAAGCGATTAAATTGACGTTCGAATATTTAAAATCATCTGTTGAAAAAGGTGATAAAGTTTCAAGAGAGAAAATGCATAACGCATCAACTTTGGCTGGTATGGCATTTGCAAATGCATTCTTAGGCATTGCACACTCAATTGCGCATAAAATTGGTGGGGAATATGGTATTCCGCATGGTAGAGCGAATGCGATATTACTACCGCATATTATCCGTTATAATGCCAAAGACCCGCAAAAACATGCATTATTCCCTAAATATGAGTTCTTCAGAGCAGATACAGATTATGCAGATATTGCCAAATTCTTAGGATTAAAAGGTAATACGACAGAAGCACTCGTAGAATCATTAGCTAAAGCTGTCTACGAATTAGGTCAATCAGTCGGAATTGAAATGAATTTGAAATCACAAGGTGTGTCTGAAGAAGAATTAAATGAGTCAATTGATAGAATGGCAGAGCTCGCATTTGAAGATCAATGTACAACTGCTAACCCTAAAGAAGCACTAATCAGTGAAATCAAAGATATCATTCAAACATCATATGATTATAAGCAATAATCTATCTGATAATAATCATCTAACTCACCTGAAATTACAAAAGTAAAAGATGCCAAATAAACTTTAAGTCGATAATCATTATATGGTTATCGGCTTTTATTTATTGCCAAATCTTCAGAGAGATACAAACTAGACAATCATTTTTTTAAATAAAGAAAATATTAAGATTGATACTCATTTCACAAACTATTACTACTTTAGAGTATAATTATTTTTAATTTCATATAAATAAAAAGGCGAAAATAATGCGGTTTAAAAGTAATTAATTGTTTAAACGATATGTAATATGTAAATACTATATATATAATACCAATTTTAATGAAAATTTTTAAGGGAGGTAAATAATGGAAAGTACATTAGAATTAACAAAAATTAAAGAAGTATTACAAAAAAACTTGAAGATTTTAATTATTTTACCGCTATTATTTTTAATTATTAGCGCTATTGTTACATTTTTCGTCTTATCACCTAAATATCAAGCTAATACTCAAATTTTAGTGAATCAAACTAAGGGAGACAATCCTCAGTTTATGGCGCAAGAGGTTCAAAGTAATATTCAACTTGTAAATACGTATAAAGAAATTGTTAAAAGTCCTAGAATTTTAGATGAGGTGTCAAAGGACTTAGATGATAAGTATTCACCATCTAAATTATCGAGTATGTTGACAATTACAAACCAAGAAAATACACAACTTATCAACATCCAAGTTAAAAGTGGTCATAAACAAGATTCGGAAAAAATTGCGAATAGCTTCGCTAAAGTTACAAGTAAACAAATTCCGAAGATTATGAGTGTGGATAACGTATCAATTTTATCTAAAGCAGACGGTACAGCAGTTAAAGTCGCACCAAAAACTGTAGTGAATCTAATCGGTGCATTCTTTTTAGGATTAGTTGTCGCGCTTATATATATCTTCTTCAAAGTAATTTTCGATAAGCGAATTAAAGATGAAGAAGATGTAGAGAAAGAATTAGGATTGCCTGTATTGGGTTCAATTCAAAAATTTAATTAAGGATGGTTGCTACTTATGTCAAAAAAGGAAAATACGACAACAACACTATTTGTGTATGAAAAACCAAAATCAACAATTAGTGAAAAGTTTCGAGGTATACGTTCAAACATCATGTTTTCAAAAGCAAATGGTGAAGTAAAGCGCTTGTTGGTTACTTCTGAAAAGCCTGGTGCAGGTAAAAGTACAGTTGTATCGAATGTAGCGATTACTTATGCACAAGCAGGCTATAAGACGTTAGTTATTGACGGCGATATGCGTAAACCAACACAAAATTATATTTTTAATGAGCAAAATAATAATGGACTATCAAGCTTAATCATTGGTAGAACGACTATGTCAGAAGCAATTACGTCGACAGAAATTGATAATTTAGATTTACTAACAGCTGGTCCTGTACCTCCAAATCCATCTGAGTTAATTGGGTCTGAAAGGTTCAAAGAATTAGTTGATATGTTTAATAAACGTTACGACATTATTATTGTCGATACACCGCCAGTTAATACCGTGACTGATGCACAACTATATGCGCGTGCTATTAAAGATAGTCTGTTAGTAATTGATAGTGAAAAAAATGATAAAAATGAAGTTAAAAAAGCTAAAACACTTATGGAAAAAGCAGGCAGTAACATTCTAGGCGTCATTTTAAATAAGGCAAAAGTAGATAAATCTTCTAGTTATTATCACTATTATGGAGATGAATAAGTATGATTGATATTCATAACCATATATTGCCTAATATCGATGACGGTCCGACAAATGAAACAGAGATGCTGGATCTTTTAAAACAAGCGACAACACAAGGTGTTACAGAAATCATTGTAACATCACATCACTTACATCCTCGATATACCACACCTATAGAAAAAGTGAAATCATGTTTAAACCATATTGAAAGCTTAGAGGAAGTACAAGCACTAAATCTAAAGTTTTATTATGGACAGGAAATAAGAATTACCGATCAAATCCTTAATGATATTGATCGAAAAGTTATTACCGGTATTAATGATTCACGCTATTTACTAATAGAATTTCCATCAAATGAAGTTCCACACTATACTGATCAATTATTTTTCGAATTACAGAGTAAAGGCTTTGTACCGATTATTGCACATCCAGAGCGGAATAAAGCAATAAGTCAAAACCTTGACATACTATACGATTTAATTAACAAAGGTGCTTTAAGTCAAGTGACAACGGCGTCATTAGCGGGTATTTCCGGTAAAAAAATTAGAAAATTAGCAATTCAAATGATTGAAAACAATCTGACACATTTCATCGGTTCAGATGCGCATAACACAGAAATCAGACCGTTCTTAATGAAAGACTTATTTAATGATAAGAAATTACGTGATTATTATGAAGATATGAACGGATTTATTAGTAATGCGAAGTTAGTTGTTGATGATAAAAAAATTCCTAAACGAATGCCACAACAAGATTATAAACAGAAAAGATGGTTTGGGTTATAAACAGCAAATGAGGGGTTTTATGGCACATTTATCTGTGAAATTGCGGCTTTTAATACTAGCATTAATCGATTCACTGATAGTGACATTTTCAGTATTCGTAAGTTATTACATTTTAGAACCGTATTTCAAAACATATTCTGTCAAATTATTAATATTGGCAGCTATATCACTATTCATATCGCATCATATTTCAGCTTTTATTTTTAATATGTATCATCGAGCGTGGGAATATGCCAGTGTGAGTGAATTGATATTAATTGTTAAAGCTGTGACGACATCTATCGTTATTACGATGGTGGTCGTGACAATTGTTACAGGCAATAGACCGTTTTTTAGATTGTATTTAATTACTTGGATGATGCACTTGATTTTAATAGGTGGCTCAAGGTTATTTTGGCGTATTTATCGGAAATACCTTGGAGGTAAGTCATTTAATAAGAAGCCAACTTTAGTTGTTGGTGCTGGTCAAGCAGGTTCAATGCTGATTAGACAAATGTTGAAAAGTGACGAAATGAAACTTGAACCGGTATTAGCAGTCGATGATGACGAACATAAACGCAATATCACAATTACTGAGGGTGTAAAAGTCCAAGGTAAAATTGCGGATATTCCAGAACTAGTGAGGAAATATAAGATTAAAAAAATCATCATTGCAATTCCAACTATTGGTCAAGAGCGTTTGAAAGAAATTAATAATATTTGCCATATGGATGGCGTTGAGTTATTGAAAATGCCAAATATAGAAGACGTCATGTCTGGTGAGTTAGAAGTGAACCAACTGAAAAAAGTTGAAGTAGAAGATTTACTAGGCAGAGATCCTGTTGAATTAGATATGGATATGATATCAAATGAATTGACGAATAAAACTATTTTAGTTACGGGTGCAGGTGGTTCAATAGGATCAGAAATTTGTAGACAAGTTTGTAATTTCTATCCAGAACGTATTATTCTACTTGGCCATGGTGAAAACAGTATTTATTTAATCAATCGTGAATTGCGAAATCGCTTCGGAAAAAATGTTGATATCGTTCCTATTATAGCGGATGTGCAAAATAGAGCGCGTATGTTTGAAATTATGGAAATGTATAAACCATACGCAGTTTATCATGCAGCAGCACACAAGCACGTGCCGTTAATGGAAGACAACCCTGAAGAAGCAGTACGTAATAATATTTTAGGTACGAAAAATACTGCTGAAGCTGCTAAAAATGCAGAGGTAAAGAAATTCGTTATGATTTCTACGGATAAAGCCGTTAATCCGCCTAATGTCATGGGAGCTTCAAAGCGAATTGCAGAAATGATTATTCAAAGTTTAAATGATGAAACGCATCGAACAAATTTTGTTGCAGTGAGATTTGGTAATGTACTTGGATCGAGAGGATCTGTGATTCCACTTTTCAAAAGTCAAATTGAAGAAGGTGGGCCAGTTACTGTGACACATCCTGAAATGACACGTTACTTTATGACAATTCCTGAAGCTTCTAGACTAGTTTTGCAGGCAGGGGCATTAGCAGAAGGTGGCGAAGTATTTGTGCTAGACATGGGAGAACCAGTGAAAATTGTAGATTTGGCACGTAATTTAATTAAGCTAAGTGGTAAAAAAGAAGACAGATACGCATTACTTATACAGGGATTAGACCCGGTGAAAAAATGTTTGAAGAGCTTATGAATAAAGATGAGGTTCATCCTGAACAAGTATTTGAAAAAATTTATCGTGGCAAAGTACAACATATGAAATGTAATGAAGTTGAAGCGATTATTCAAGACATCGTCAATGACTTTAGTAAAGAAAAAATTATTAACTATGCCAATGGCAAAAAGGGAGATAATTATGTTCGATGACAAAATTTTATTAATTACTGGGGGCACAGGATCATTCGGTAATGCTGTTATGAAACGGTTTTTAGATTCTAATATTAAAGAAATTCGTATTTTTTCACGCGATGAGAAAAAACAAGATGATATTCGAAAAAAATATAATAATTCAAAATTAAAGTTCTACATTGGTGATGTGCGTGATAGTCAAAGTGTAGAAACAGCAATGCGAGATGTTGATTACGTATTCCATGCAGCAGCTTTAAAACAAGTGCCGTCATGTGAATTCTTTCCAGTTGAGGCAGTGAAGACAAATATTATTGGTACAGAAAATGTCTTACAAAGTGCTATTCATCAAAATGTTAAAAAAGTCATATGTTTATCTACAGATAAGGCAGCGTATCCTATTAATGCTATGGGTATTTCGAAAGCAATGATGGAAAAAGTATTCGTAGCCAAATCAAGAAATATTCGTAGTGAACAAACGCTTATTTGCGGTACAAGATACGGCAATGTGATGGCTTCAAGAGGGTCAGTAATTCCTTTGTTTATCGACAAAATCAAAGCTGGAGAACCTTTAACGATTACAGATCCTGATATGACAAGATTTTTAATGAGTTTAGAAGATGCGGTAGAACTAGTTGTTCATGCATTTAAGCATGCAGAGACAGGCGATATCATGGTTCAAAAAGCACCAAGTTCAACGGTAGGGGATCTTGCGACCGCATTATTAGAATTGTTTGAAGCTGATAATGCAATTGAAATCATTGGTACGCGACATGGAGAGAAAAAAGCAGAAACATTGTTGACGAGAGAAGAATACGCACAATGTGAAGATATGGGTGATTATTTTAGAGTGCCGGCAGACTCCAGAGATTTAAATTATAGTAATTATGTTGAAACCGGTAACGAAAAGATTACGCAATCTTATGAATATAACTCCGATAATACACATATTTTAACGGTGGAAGAGATAAAAGAAAAACTTTTAACACTAGAATATGTTAGAAACGAATTGAATGATTATAAAGCTTCAATGAGATAGGAGAGATTGACGTTGAATATTGTAATTACAGGAGCAAAGGGTTTTGTAGGAAAAAACTTGAAAGCAGATTTAACATCAACGACAGATCATCATATTTTCGAAGTACATCGACAAACTAAAGAGGAAGAATTAGAGTCAGCGTTGTTGAAAGCAGACTTTGTCGTACATTTAGCGGGAGTCAATCGACCTGAACACGACAAAGAATTCAGCTTAGGAAACGTGAGTTATTTAGATCATGTACTTGATATATTAACTAGAAATAAGAAAAAGCCGGCGATATTATTATCGTCTTCAATACAAGCAACACAAGATAATCCTTATGGTGAGAGTAAGTTGCAAGGTGAACAGCTATTAAGACAATATGCCGAAGAGTATGGCAATACGGTTTATATTTATCGCTGGCCAAATTTATTCGGCAAGTGGTGTAAGCCGAATTATAACTCAGTGATAGCAACATTTTGTTACAAAATTGCACGTAACGAAGAGATTCAAGTTAATAATCGGGACGTTGAACTAACGCTAAACTACGTGGATGATATCGTCGCTGAAATAAAACGTGCTATTGAAGGAACTCCAACGATTGAAAATGGTGTACCTACAGTACCAAATGTATTTAAAGTGACATTGGGAGAAATTGTAGATTTATTATACAAGTTCAAACAGTCACGTCTCGATCGAACATTGCCGAAATTAGATAACTTATTTGAAAAAGATTTGTATAGTACGTATTTAAGCTATCTACCTAGTACAGACTTTAGTTATCCCTTACTTATGAATGTGGATGATAGGGGTTCTTTTACAGAATTTATAAAAACACCGGATCGTGGTCAAGTTTCTGTAAATATTTCTAAACCAGGTATTACTAAAGGTAATCACTGGCATCATACTAAAAACGAAAAATTTCTAGTCGTATCAGGTAAAGGAGTAATTCGTTTTAGACATGTTAATGATGATGAAATCATTGAATATTACGTTTCTGGCGACAAATTAGAAGTTGTAGACATACCAGTAGGATACACACATAATATTGAAAATTTAGGCGATACAGATATGGTAACTATTATGTGGGTGAATGAAATGTTTGATCCAAATCAGCCAGATACGTATTTCTTGGAGGTATAGCGCATGGAAAAACTAAAATTAATGACAATAGTTGGTACAAGGCCTGAAATCATTCGTTTATCATCAACGATTAAAGCATGTGATCAATATTTTAATCAGATATTAGTACACACTGGTCAAAATTATGATTATACATTGAATCAAATTTTCTTTGATGATTTGGAATTAAGACAACCGGACCACTACTTAGAGGCAGTTGGAAGTAACCTCGGAGAAACGATGGGGAATATTATTGCGAAGGCATATGATGTTTTATTACGCGAACAACCAGATGCACTTTTAATTCTTGGTGATACAAATAGTTGCTTAGCAGCAGTATCTGCTAAACGATTAAAGATTCCTGTGTTCCATATGGAAGCGGGTAATAGATGCTTTGATCAGAATGTACCTGAAGAAATCAATCGTAAAATTGTTGACCATGTCAGTGATGTGAATCTACCTTATACAGAACATAGCAGACGGTATTTATTAGATGAAGGCTTCAATAAAGCGAATATCTTTGTGACAGGATCACCGATGACAGAAGTGATAGAAGCGCATCGAGATAAAATTAATCACAGTGACGTTTTAAATAAACTAGGATTAGAACCGCAACAATACATTTTAGTATCTGCGCATAGAGAAGAGAATATCGATAATGAAAAGAATTTTAAATCATTAATGAATGCGATAAATGATATTGCCAAAAAGTATAAAATGCCTGTGATTTATTCAACGCATCCAAGAAGTTGGAAGAAAATTGAAGAAAGTAAATTTGAATTTGATCCATTAGTTAAACAGTTAAAGCCATTTGGTTTCTTTGATTATAATGCATTGCAAAAAGATGCATTTGTTGTGCTATCAGATAGTGGAACATTGTCAGAAGAGTCGTCTATTTTGAAGTTCCCTGGTGTCCTTATTCGAACTTCCACAGAAAGACCGGAAGTACTAGATAAAGGTACGGTTATTGTAGGTGGTATTACCTATAACAATCTAATCCAATCTGTTGAACTAGCAAGAGAGATGCAAAACAATAACGAACCGATGATTGATGCTATTGATTATAAAGACACTAACGTTTCGACAAAAGTAGTTAAAATTATTCAAAGTTATAAAGATATTATCAATCGAAATACTTGGAGGAAATGACGATGAGGATAGCGATTCTTGGCGCTACTAACATTAAGCATATGTCATTATTATCACATTATTTAAACCACATTGATTTGAATATCAATGAGGTGGACATTATATACACTGACAAATATGATATCGAAGAACATATCCAAGGCATCAATAATTACTATAAATATAAAGTAGATATTAAAGAAGATTGGACATTTATCAAAAAAGCTATTGCTTACTATCGATTTAGGCCATACGCTATGAAAATTCTTAAAGAAAATCATTATGATTTTGTCATAGTATGGGGAAGTTATACAGGACACTTATTTAAAAGTTTTTTAGAAAAACACTATAAAAATAAATTTATTTTAAATATAAGGGACTACTTTTTTGAAAATAATAAACTTATTAAGTATAGAATGAAAAAAATCGTTGATGCTAGCAGGCTGACAACATTATCTTCAGAAGGTTTTCTTAAATTTTTACCTAAATCTGAAAAATATAGAATTATTTATAGTTATAACATGAGTATTATTAGAGAAAGTAATGTGACCGATGGATTCAAAAAAAGATGGCCAATTAATATAGGTTTTATTGGTAATGTTAGATTTAATGAGATAAATCAAAAATTGATAAAGGAACTGGCAAATGATTCAAGGTTCCATATGCAATATTTTGGAACAGGGTCGGAAAAATTAGAAGTCTTTGCTCGAGAAAATTTTATTAATAATATTACATTTTCTGGCGGCTTTGACTTGAAAGAAACACCGAAATATTTAAATGAAATTGATATACTTAATAATTTGTTTGGTAATCAAAATATTGCTTTAGATACTGCTTTATCCATAAGAATGTATTATGCGTTGTTTTTAAACAAACCTATTATTACAACAGATGATACATTCACCGCTACAGAAGCTAATAAATTCGGACTGGGTTTTAGTATTAATCCAGAAAATTTAAAAGGTATTGGTGATGAATTGATGGATTGGTATAACAATTTGGATGTAATGGACATTAATCATAAGAGAGAAGCTTATAGAAACGATGTAATTGAAAATAATAAACAGTTCTATCAAGAGATAGGCAGGATATTTAATGAATAAGATATATAATGTCACTTCATATGTTATTGCCATTTTAATGTTTCCTTGCCTTATGTTAGGTGATAAACCTTTATTATTTTTAGCACCTATAAGTTATGGAGTAGGAAAGCTCTTTATAAGCTTCTCGAATAATCCGAATTTTAAATTTTCGAAAATTGTATACGATGTTTTAGGTTTTCTTAGATTAGTATTTATACCTGCTATGATAGTGTTTTTCCAGGATTCAACTATAGATAATTTACCATTAGGACAAGCTTATTTTAATCAAGCGGTTATTTATATGAGTGTGGAGTTTATCATAGGCTCTCTATTTATATTGATACTATCTAAATTATTCAAACATGAAGTGGTATCAAGAAATAGCTTTACACTTTCTGGATCATCAATTTATTACATTGTGTTTGGTCTTGTTATTTGTGGGATTTTTGTAGCTTTTCCCGAAGTGCGCAAAAACATATCATTTTTAATTATTAAAACAGATGCAATGGGAAGAGGAACCGAAGCAACAAGTGGTTTAAATGTCCTTTTTGTAATGCTATTTCAACTTGCCTTAGCGTTATTATTCTTAATAATCGCATATGCTTCATATAAAAAGTATAAAGAGAATCCTAAAATTATTTATGTTGTATTGCCGCTAGCTATAGGAATTTTAAATATTAGTTTAATTGTTGGTGAAAGAAGAAGTTATCAACTTTATACGATGGTTGCTGTTTTAACAGTGGTGTCACTCTTGTTTTCTAAGCACAAAAGACGTATCAATATCATTATTATATCTGTTGGTATTTTCGTATTAGCATTGATGACACTATATAAAGAATTGTATGTGTTTAATTATAGTTCATATAGCGAGGCGTTAAATAGTACAAGTGTAAGTAATCTTAAGATAGTTGACACGTTGCAGTCATATTTTTATGGACCTAGCAATATTGCAGCTTCTATAGACTATTTGAATTACTATAATGGTTCGTTCAAACAATATTTATTTGATAATACTAGAGCTGTTTTTGGTTTTAATTTCTTTGTAGATAAAAAGCAGTTGATTACTAGCCAACTTTTTAACCAATTGATATATGGTAGTAAACAATTGACTGGGCATCTAATTTCGAGTGCTGGATATGGAATTATTTATTTTGGACCCTTATTCTTCTATTTGAATTTAATTGCAAATATCTTTTTTGCATTTCTGAGTGAGTATATTATTCGGAAGAGTCATTCGTTAGAAGTGATATTTATTGGTACATATATTTATATGAGACTTATTACGAGTATTTTTAGTCACCCGACACCATTAATCACATTGATTTCTATGATTTTAGTTGTATATGTTATAGCTATTATCCGAGGCATTATAATAAAAAAATTTACTAAAAAAGTAGGGATAGAATGATTGTAAAAACATTTATGAAATCGAAAATATTTAGATTAATGAATACACCACTATTATTATTTTATAAGAAAGAATATTTAACTGGATATTATTTTGAAAATAAAGTGGCTGGATGGTTATGGGCGTGGAAAGCTGTTCCGTTCAAGTTGTTAGGAATAAATACGAGCTTGCCATTTCCTGCAGATATAACTGTTAGAATGCATAACCCTAATAACATTGTTTTTGATAAAAATGATATTCATATTTTCCAATCGCCCGGGACGTATTTTAATAATTTTTCAGCAGTTATATATATAGGTAGAGGTGTTTATATAGCGCCTAACGTAGGTATTATTACAGCTAATCATAATATTAAAAATTTGAAGTCACATACACCAGGTGAAGATGTCAAAATAGGGAATTATAGTTGGATTGGAATGAACTCAGTTATATTACCAGGAGTAGAATTGGGGGAACATACAATTGTAGGGGCTGGGTCGGTTGTAACAAAAAGTTTTCCAGAAGGTAACGTTGTTATAGGTGGAAATCCAGCGAAAGTCATCAAGAAAATCTGAGGTTAATTATGAGATTAAATAAATTTATTGGCGATTCGTTCTTAATGATTTTAAGCAGTGGCATCGCTCAAGTCATATTAATCATCACTACCCCAATTATTACAAGACTATATTCACCTACAGAATTTGGTGAGTTTACAATTTTTTCAAATATCGCAATGATTTTAATACCAATAATAAATGCAAGATACGATTTGTTGATTGTGAATACCAAAAATGACCGTAGTGCTAATATACTTTCACAAATCAGTTTTTTGATATCATTGCTTATTTTATTAATACTGATACCAATATTTGCGATTAGTGCATGGTTATACCCAAACTTTATATTAGATTTTATTTTCATTATTATTATGTTGTTTTTGGTAAGTTTAACAAACATTTTTACAAATTATCTAAATAAGGAAAGAAAATATAAAGTGTTAAGTTTGATTAATGTGTTTAGAGCTGGATCAATGGCTTTACTTCAAATCATTTTCGGACTTTTAGCATTAGGAAGTCTAGGATTAATTATTGGTTTTTCATTATCCTATATCGCAGGCATTACACTAGGATATAAAACGTTTAAAAAGCACTTTAATATTGTGAGAGATAAAGAAGAAACTAAAGCATTATTTTTAGAAAATAAAAATCAGTTAGTTTATTCAACACCATCAATATTATTAAATAGTTTGTCTTTCTCGGTTGTTGTGTTCTTTATAGGTATTTTGTATACCAATACAGAAGTAGGTATTTATGGTATGGCCATAAGAGTACTAGGCATACCAGTGACAATTATTTCTTTAGGGTTATCAAAAATATTTATGCAACAAGCTAATGACTATTATATTGAGCATGGTAGCTTCCGAAATTTATTACTTAAATTTAGTTCCATACTGGTTATAGTTTCTATAATTCTTTATATGCCACTTTATTTGTTCAGTGAAGAATTAGTCAATATATTATTAGGACACAGCTGGGTTGACGCAATTACAGTTATAAAAATTGTTATCCCATTATTTGTTATCAGGCTGATTGTATCAACGGTATCACTTTCTGTGATTGTATTACAAAAGCAACAGTTAGAATTAATACTACAAGCGTTATTTTTAATAGGTACTACTGTAACATTTGTTATATCAAAAATGCTTAATTTAACTTTTTTAAACTTTGTATCTATTAATACAGTTGTTTTAATCGTATCGTACATGATATTTTTCATAGCACTCTATTATTTTGCTAAAAATAAACAGTTCAAAAATTCTTAGTCTAAATTCATTAATAAAAAGGACGTCGATTAGATGAGTGAAAAAAAGATTTTGATTTTATGTCAGTATTTTTATCCGGAATATGTATCTTCAGCGACGTTACCAACACAATTGGCGGAAGATTTAATTGCGAATCACATTAATGTCGATGTCATGTGTGGATGGCCATATGAATATAGTAATCATAAACAGGTTTCTAAAACCGAGATGCATCGTGGTATTCGCATTCGACGTCTCAAGTGTTCGAGGTTTAATAACAAAAGTAAGGTTGGAAGGATCATCAATTTCTTTAGTTTATTTTCAAAATTCGTGATTAATATACCTAAAATGTTGAAATATGATCAGATTCTTGTTTACTCTAATCCACCAATCTTGCCATTAATACCAGACGTTCTACACAGACTGCTTAAGAAAAAATATTCTTTTGTGGTATATGATATAGCACCTGATAATGCGATTAAGACAGGTGCAACACGTCCAGGTAGCATGATTGATAAACTGATGCGTTACATTAATAAACATGTCTACAAGAATGCTGAAAATGTCATTGTCCTTGGTACGGAAATGAAAAACTATTTAGTAAATCATCAAATTTCTAAAAATCCTGACAATATTCATGTGATTCCTAACTGGTATGACATGCGTCAGTTACAAGACAATCGTATCTATAATGACACATTTAAAGCTTACCGTGAGCAATACGACAAAATTATATTGTATAGCGGTAATATGGGGCAGTTACAGGATATGGAGACACTTATCTCATTTTTAAAATTAAATAAGGATCAGCCTCAAACGTTAACAATACTTTGTGGTCATGGTAAGAAATTTGCAGATGTCAAAACGGCAATAGAAGACCATCGTATTGAAAATGTTAAAATGTTTGAGTTTTTAACAGGTACAGACTATGCTGACGTATTAAAAATTGCGGATGTATGTATTGCATCGCTGATTAAAGAAGGCGTTGGTTTAGGCGTGCCGAGCAAGAATTATGGCTACCTTGCAGCTAAGAAGCCGTTGGTACTCATCATGGATAAGCAATCTGATATCGTTCAACATGTTGAACAATATGATGCGGGTAAGCTTACCACAAATAAAACTAAAAAATAGATTGTGTATAATCTATTGTGAATAATAAAAAAAGATATATTGTATCAATTTTATAATATACTAACGCCTAGGATATTATTTTGTGTTAGAGACTATGGGATCGAACTCTTAGATAAGCTTAAATGGTCAAAAAACATAAAAAGAGTTAATCCAAGTTTTGAGATGCAAATCAATTTTGGATTAGCTCTTTTATTTTTATAATGGGTATTTGGATACAAATACCCATTATTGAGGAGAATTATGGAAGTAGAATAAATGTTAAGGATAGCTACTGTGTAGCATTACCTATACAAGTTACAAAATCATCAAAAATAAATTTGTTATATTGATGTTCTTCTAAAAGCATATTCATACGCTTTTTATATCGGCAGTTATAATCATCAATCAAAATTAACTTGTTTTTTGCACGAGTAATCGCTACGTAGTTGTTTTCTGCATTAAATGACTGATAATGAAAGAAATAATTAGTAAAAAGGATTACTGTATCAGCCTCTAAACCCTTAGAAGCGTGTGTAGTTAACAATAATTTCGAAGTTGTTTGCATTTTATAAAGGGTTTTATTAATGTCATTTTGCAAAATAGTTTGTAGAAGCTCTGATTCTAATTCACCCTCAAATTCATATATAGGAATTTTTAATCTATCAAATAATTCTTCTATATTTTTGATACGTGGTTCATTTTTAATTTTAAGTAAAATATGTTTAATATCAGTAATCAATATATTATCATATTCCAAATATAAATTTTCAATAAAATCATACTCAGAAAAATTGGAATCAAAATAAAACCTTGCAATAGATTCAAGTATAGATTTATTAATACAATTGGTTATATTAGTTTTATTAATAATTTCAAATTCTCTAGGGTAAATATTATCTAATTCCGTATGTAATTTATAAATATCGCTATTATTACCTAAAATAAGGAATGTTTTAGATGAAAGATCTATTATAGATTCTTTAATTAAAAATTTTATAATATTTACTTTGGACTCTGATGGATTGCTAGCATAATAAAATATACTGTGAGAATTGACCAAATTCTCCACTTCTACTTCGGGACTAATTGCTTGTGAAAAGTCGATTATATTTTGCTTACTACGGAAATTATTGTTGAGTTGTAATTTTAAATAATTATCTTTTTTAATTAACTCTTCTAAATATTGAGGTTTCGCACCTCTAAATTGATAAATTGCTTGTTTAGGGTCCCCAATGATAAACATTTTAATTTCAAGTTGAGTATTTAAAAATTGAAACAAGGAATGCATTGCAAAATCACAATCTTGGTATTCATCGATAAAGATCTTCTTATATTTAAATTTTAGATACTCACGTGAGTATATGACCTCTTTTAAAATTTTTAATGACAATTCACACTTGAAGTTTTTTGATGGTTCTTTATAGGTTCCAACAATATTTTCATCAATAATTTGTTGCATGCCTTCACTATAAGAAGTGAATTTATTATCATTCATGTAACTGTAAAATAATTTACTTTCAGTTTTTAAGTATAGAGAAATAAATGGTTCAATAATTTCTTTCTCTAAAAATCCATCTATCGTTCCTATAAAAAGATGTCTGTTGTTAAATTTAACTCTATCTTTTATTTCTTTCGCAGCTTTATTAGTAAAAGTCAGGGCTGCAAAAGTTTGATATGAATCATTATGATCTTTTTCATAAATTAATTTATCAACAAGTAATTTAGTTTTTCCTGTCCCAGCGCTTGCAAGAATAAGAGTATCTTCATTACTGTGAATTGCTTTGTTTCGTGTTTCTAAGTCATTTGTATTATAAGAATTATATTTCATAATCAATAAATCCTTTCAGAACACTAAAACCTTCATATATTTTTTGGGCTTGGCATTCATTTAAATGATTAACAAATTCTACCATGTTAAAAAGTTTTCTTTCTTGAAGTTTTGCAACTGGAGTATCTGTAGTTAATATCTCGCACATATCTTCGCCCATAACTTTATATAAATCATTTTCAAGGTCAATTTCAGAGAGATAAATATTTGATTCTTTTAATTGCAATATATAGGGTGTGTTAGTATTAAAGATTTCTTTTTTCTTTTCTTTTAATTTTATGTCTTTATTTTTGTCATTTAAGTCTAATGTTACTTTTTGTAAAGGACTGGTTTCATTTATGATTTCAAAACATCTTTTAAATCCAGTAGTCATATATTCATTTTGAGAATGTTTCATACGTTGAAGATCATTATCGGTTTGTACAAAATAAACAATATCTAAAGCATCAAATAATTCTGTGTATTTTTTAAATCCGACACCATCAACTTGAAGTGTATATTTTCCGTCAATTTCTTTTTCTGGATATATAAAATTCAAAACAGTTTCAAACAAAGTGTATTCCGATCCACCTTCAACTAAGAGGACATTATTATAAAATATAGCTTGTGATAATCCTTTATTTAACATTTTTTTAATATTTTTATATCCTTCTGGTAGATAATGATGATAAGAATTTCCAATACTTTTATTGGGATTTGAAATCCTAATTAATTGTGTATCATCCATTTCATATAAAACTTCAGAAGAATGTGTAGTTAAAAAGAAGTAACTATAAATCTTGTCATTAAACAATTGTTGTGAAAAAGCTACTTGCATGGACCTGTGCAAATTATTTTCAGGTTCTTCAATTAAATATATAACTATATTACTGTTAGCAAACTTTTCAGTTATCATTTTAGTTAATGCATAGGTTAGTAATTTTTTTCGACCATCGCCTCCAGTTGGGTAATAGCCATCCTCATTAGTCCATTTAATGTAAGGAATAAGATTATTTAAATAACCATTTATTGCAATTTCAGAGCGGAGTTCTATATTCATTGATTCATTTCTAAATGATTTGTAGGAGGATGTTAAACTTTCTTGAGCTTCTTTAACTACATCAAGTTTACTAATATTATTATTTAAGTCATTTATGTTTTGGTTGATGTCATTTTCTATAGTGATATCATCTTCAGTTTTAAAACTATTATTAAAAAGACTTTTTTTATATTTTTTAAAAGTATGCTCTAAAGAAGAGGTGGGGTTAACATACTCAACGTGAAAAATATCATCTATAGCAGAAGTTTGTCCTCTAACTGGTACCAATTCTAAGTCACTTAATGTTGACCCCCAGTATAAAACTGGGTTACCAAAGATTTCTTTTTCATCAAATACCCCTTTTAACATAATAAAAAAAGAATCAGGATAATCGAGATTGTTTCTAGCTTCTTTGATTTTAGAAATTAATAGTTTAGAATCATGAGATTTTGGTGTTTCATCACTTCTATCACTTATATCAATTTCAATTATTATTTCAATTGGCAAGGTAGTATCATTTTTGTGGTAATCTGAAGATTTAAATCCATTAATTCTAATTTGTCTATCAAATATAAACCTAATTGCTTGTAATAAATTTGTTTTTCCAATGTCATTCATTCCAAATATGATATTTCTATTATTTAAAGCTAAATTTATATCACTAAAATTCCTGAAATTTTTGACTTTAAGATTTTTTAATTTCACATCTTCACCCCATAGTTTCTCTATACTAAATTACGAATATAAAATATCTAGGTTTCAAACCACAAAACCACTTAATTTTTCAAGTAATAAATTATAAGTCTATGGTTACTATAATAACGGTTATTTTATAAGACTTATTAAATTATTTTTAAGAGGTTTTGTGGTTTTTATAATGATAGTAACTATACTTTTTTTATTGTTTTTGCAACTAAAAGTCAAGTCCAGACTCCTGTGTTAAATGCTATACAATGTTTTTACCATTTCTACTTATCAAAATTGATGTATTTTCTTGAAGAATAAATCCATTCA
>NZ_JAFEPJ010000034.1:0-10793 GCF_016893255.1 Staphylococcus sp. GDB20D11A | reverse complement strand
TAAGATACTGGCGAAGATTGTCACAGATGGTAAAGATAAATTACGTCACGTGTATGACCCAACATGTGGTTCAGGTTCATTGTTGTTACGTGTTGGTAAAGAGACACAAGTGTATCGTTATTTCGGTCAAGAACGTAACAATACCACATACAACTTGGCGCGTATGAATATGTTATTACATGATGTACGTTATGAAAATTTCGATATCCGTAATGATGACACGTTGGAAAATCCAGCCTTTTTAGGCCATACATTTGATGCGGTTATTGCGAATCCACCATATAGTGCGAAATGGACAGCAGATTCAAAATTTGAAAATGACGAACGATTTAGTGGTTACGGTAAACTTGCGCCAAAGTCTAAAGCAGACTTTGCCTTTATTCAACACATGGTACATTACCTAGATGATGAAGGTACCATGGCAGTTGTACTCCCACATGGTGTCTTATTCCGTGGTGCTGCAGAAGGTGTCATTCGTCGTTATTTAATTGAAGAAAAGAACTACTTAGAAGCCGTGATTGGCTTACCAGCCAATATTTTCTATGGGACAAGTATTCCAACATGTATTTTAGTGTTTAAAAAATGTCGCCAACAAGACGACAACGTGTTATTTATCGATGCATCCAATGATTTTGAAAAAGGAAAAAATCAAAACCATTTAAGCGATGCCCAAGTCGAACGAATTATAGACACATATAAGCGTAAAGAAACGATTGATAAATATAGCTACAGCGCGACATTACAAGAGATTGCCGATAACGATTACAACTTAAACATACCGAGATATGTCGATACATTCGAAGAAGAAGCGCCAATTGATTTAGATCAAGTCCAACAAGATTTGAAAAATATCGACAAAGAAATCGCAGAAATTGAACAAGAAATCAATGCATACCTGAAAGAACTTGGGGTGTTGAAAGATGAGTAATACACAAACGAAAAATGTGCCAGAGTTGAGATTCCCAGGGTTTGAAGGCGAATGGGAAGAGAAGAAGTTAGGGGATCTTGACCTGTTTCAAAAAAGTTATTCTTTTTCGAGAGCTAAAGAAGGAAACGGTAAAACTAAACATATTCATTATGGTGATATTCATTCAAAATTTAAAACAGTCTTAGATAGTGATGGTAATATCCCTAATATAATTGAGAAAGCTGTATTTGAGTTGATTCAAAAAGGAGACATTGTTTTTGCGGATGCATCAGAAGATTATAGTGACCTAGGAAAAGCAGTTATGATAGATTTCAAACCGAATTCATTGATTTCTGGCTTACATACACACCTATTTAGACCGCTTAACAATGCAATTTCTAATTTTTTGATTTTTTACACAAAAACTCTGAGTTATAAAAAATTCATTAGACAGCAAGGTACAGGAATATCAGTACTTGGTATATCAAAAAAAGTTTATTAAATTTGAATGTATTAATACCACGAAGTGAATTAGAACAACAAAAAGTAGGCAAGTTCTTCAGCAAACTCGACCGACAAATTGAATTAGAAGAACAAAAAATCGAATTACTTCAACAACAGAAAAAAGGCTATATACAGAAAATCTTCTCACAAGAATTGCGATTTAAGGATGAGAATGGAGATGATTATCCGGAGTGGGAAGAAACTACTATAAAAGAAATTGCTCAAATTAACACAGGAAAGAAAGATACAAAAGATGCCATTACTAATGGGAGTTATGATTTTTACGTTAGATCTCCGATAGTTTATAAAATTAATACTTTTAGTTATGAAGGAGAGGCTATTTTAACTGTAGGAGATGGAGTTGGCGTAGGTAAAGTTTTCCACTATGTAAATGGGAAATTTGATTATCATCAAAGAGTATACAAAATATCTGACTTTAAGAATTATTATGGATTATTGTTATTTTATTATTTTTCACAAAACTTTTTAAAAGAAACAAAGAAATATAGTGCGAAGACATCAGTTGATTCAGTTAGAAAAGACATGGTTGCTAATATGAAAGTACCACGTCCTATTTATATAGAACAGGAAAAAATCGGTCAATTCATTAAAAAAGTAGACAACAAAATAAAAATTCAGAAACAAGTGATTGAATTACTTAAACAACGCAAAAAGGCATTACTTCAAAAGATGTTTATTTAAGTCTACAGGACCTTGTTTTAAAAGTAATAATGGTGTTTTTCTTATACTCTTAATAATTGGTTTCAATTACCAGAATTATAAAATCAAAGTAAATCAAATACGAACATTAAATTTAGGCACTGTGAAAGCACGGTGTCTTTTTTGTGTCGAAATTGTGTACAGAATAAGTAGTTAAATAAAGATTAAGTTGAGATAAAGTGTTATTCGTAAATAAAAGAGAGTAGATCGATAGGAATTGAATGATATTAGTTAACTATTTATTAAATTACTTAATAATGATTAATTTTTAGTTAAAGTAAGTTTAATGTGAAGCACGACCGTTGCTCATTATAATGAATGAGGATTGTTCGTATTGCGTAATAGAATAAATCAAATAGACTAAAAATTGGGAGCATAGAATTATGAAATTAAAAAATATTGCTAAAGCAAGTTTAGCACTAGGGATTTTAACAACAGGGATGATTACAACTACTGCTCAGCCAGTAAAAGCAAGTACATTAGAGGCTAGATCACAAGCGACTCAAGATTTAAAAGATTATTATAAAGGACAAAGTTTTGATTTGAAAAATATAGGAGGATATAAGGAAGGGAACAAGGTTACTTTCATATATCACAATCAACAAATTGATGTGACACTAACAGGTAAAGAAAAGCTAGAATTTAATGACGATGAAGAAATATCTAATGTTGATGTATTTGTGGTCAGAGAAAATTCCGACAGATCAGGTATCACAAATTCTAATGGAGGAATAACGTATTCTAATAAGCAAGATAACATAGATAATGTCAAAAGTGTGAACATGCAAATAACTAAAAAAACTAGTAGTAATACTGAAACTGTAACTTCATCTTATTACAGTATAGATAAAGAGAATATCTCATTAAAAGAACTTGATTTTAAATTAAGAAAGCACTTAATCGACAATAACGGTCTGTATAATACAGAACCTAAAGACAGTAAAATTAAAGTTACTATGAAAGATGGTGGATTCTACACGTTTGAATTAAATAAAAAGTTACAAACTCACCGTATGGGTGATGTGATTGATGGTAGAAATATAGAGAAAATTGAAGTGAATTTATAATATTATTCGAGGGAGTATATCATGAGAGAAAATTTTAAGTTACGTAAAATGAAAGTCGGTTTAGTATCTGTTGCAATTACTATGTTGTATATAATGACAAACGGACAAGCAGAAGCATCTGAAGGTAGCCAAACTGTTAAGAATCCAAAGGTAAATGCAACTGAAGAAATCAAAGCCGAATCGCAACCAGTTCAAAACAATCAAGAAGTAAGTTCGGACCAAACAAAAAAGAATTTTGTTAATTTAGATCCTATCAAACCAGGAGCTCAAAAAGTAACAGGTACTACATTACCGAATCAATTAATCTTGTTAAGTATTGATAAAAAAGACGTGAGTTCAGTTGATAGTGAAGGAAGCGAATTTATAACATCTAAAGATGATGGAACGTTTGAATATCCTCTAAAAAACAGAAAAATTGTACATAATCAAGAGATTGAAGTGACATCATCATCAATGGAAGGATTAGAGGAAGAAGACGAAGAGACAGAAGTAGAAGAACAAGAAAGCAATGATGCTACTCAAAAAGTTACAACACCACGATATGAAAAAGCGTATGAAATACCGAAAGAACAACTAAAAGAAAAAGATGGACATCACCAAGTTTTCATTGAACCTATTACTGAAGGTTCAGGTATTATTAAAGGTCATACTTCTGTAAAAGGTAAAGTTGCTCTATCTATTAATAATAAATTTATTAATTTTGAAGAAAGAGCTAAAGATGGAATTAGTAAAGAAGATACTAAAGCTAGTTCCGATGGGGTTTGGATGCCTATTAATGAAAAAGGATATTTTGATTTTGATTTCAAAAAAAATCCTTTTGATAATTTAGAGTTAAAGAAAAATGATGAAATCTCATTAACATTTGCACCTGATGATGAAGATGAAGCATTGAAGTCATTAATTTTCAAAACTAAGGTAACGAGTTTAGAAGATATTGATAAAGCAGAAACTAAATATGACCATACTAAAGTGGAAAAAGTAAAAGTATTGAAAGATGTTAAAGAAGATTTACATGTAGATGAAATTTACGGAAGCTTATATCATACAGAAAAAGGTAAAGGTATTCTTGATAAAGAAGGTACTAAAGTAATTAAAGGTAAGACTAAATTCGCAAATGCAGTAGTAAAAGTATATTCAGAGTTAGGTGAAGCACAACTGTTTCCTGATATTCAAGTAGATGAAAATGGTAAATTTAGCTTTGATGCTGAAAAAGCTGGTTTCAGATTGCAAAATGGAGAAACATTGAATTTTGCAGTAGTTAAACCTATTACTGGAGACCTATTACATCAAGGATTCGTTTCTAAATATATCGATGTTTATGAATCTCCGGAAGAAAAGAAAGAACGTGAATTTGAAGAAAAACTTGAAAACACACCTGCATATCATAAATTACATGGTGATAAAATTGTCGGCTATGATGTTCAAGGTAATCCATCAACTTGGTTCTATCCATTAGGTGAAAAGAAAGTTGAACGTACAACACCAAAATTAGAAAAATAATTAATAAAATAAAACAGCTTAATGATGTAATGAAATTAGTGAGTTAATCACTGACTTCAACGTCATTGAGCTGTTTTTTGTGCTTTGTTACAAAGCGTTATTGAATTTATTTTACGTGTTCATATTTTGAAACATCAAAGCCGTCTTGCTTAGCTTTGTTGATAATGTGTTTGATTGAATGTAGTCCTTTATCGGCGAAGTATGATCTTAAGTTGTCTTTTGTAGCTTGGTCAGCATTCTTATCTAATAACACATCGATATAACTTAATTCATGTTCTAAGAAGTTTGCATCATCATGTAGTACGAGTCCATTTTGAGAATAAACTTTCGCATCTGCTTGATTACTATATCCAACAACGCCAGTTGCTAAAACACCTACCATTGCCGTAGCTACTAAAACCTTTTTAACTTTCATATCTATCACTCCTCTAAAAAATGTAACTCCATCATAACACTGAATATTAAGAAAATTACGTTTATTAAGTCGATTTAATAATTTTTAATAAATAGTTAAAGTGACAAATATTGTTTAAATGCAATTAATCTTTAATACGATGCTTATGGATTTTCCCTACTAAAACCTTGATTTCAAAAAGGGTTTAAATCAAATGAAACAATAATAAAAAATAATGCAACATAATAATAAGTACAAATTTAATTAAGAAATTAAATTGATTGTATATGTATATTTTGGTAACGTAAAAGAGAAATATACAAAATAATTAATTATTTATATGAAAAGAGAATATAAATGAAGTATAAAATAGAGAGACGTGAAGCGATGGGATATTTAAAAAAGGTTGCATTGTACGTAAGTATCTTAATTTTAATAGTTATTGTAGCAGGTTGTGGCAAAAGTGATAAAACAAAAGAAGATTCAAAAGAAACACAAATCAAAAATAGTTTTGCGAAAACGTTAGACATGTACCCTATTAAGAACCTAGAGGATTTATACGACAAAGAAGGATATCGAGATGGCGAATTTAAAAAGGGAGATAAAGGTACATGGACTTTACTCACAAGTTTTGCTAAAAGTAACAAACCAGGTGAGATAGATGATGAAGGCATGGTTTTATTTTTAAATAGAAATATAAAGAAGGCAACAGGATATTATTACACGAGCAAAGTTCATGATGAATTTAATGAAAAAGAGCATCAAAAAAAATATCATGTTGAACTTAAAAATAATAAAATAGTTCTTTTGGATAATGTAGAAGACGAAAAACTTAAACAAAAAATTGAAAATTTTAAATTTCTTAGTCAGTATGCGGATTTTAAAGATTTAAAAAATTATCAAGTCGAAAGTATAACAACTAATGAAAATGTACCGAGCTATGAAGCAGAATTTAAATTGAATAATAGTAATGAAAATGTAAAAAAACTTAGAGAAGTTTATCCAATTACAACAAAAAAATCTCCAGTATTGAAATTACATATAGATGGTGACATAAAAGGTAGTTCAATTGGATACAAAAATATAGAATTTAATTTTTCAAAAGTAAAAGACGAAGAAACAGCTGTTAGAGATTTTGTGAATTTTGGGCCGTCTGATGAAGATAGCTAAAGTTTATTAGATGTAGAAATAATTCTAAAACAGAGAGACGTGAAATGGTGGGAAATTTAAAAAGTTTTGCATTGTACATAAGTATCTTGATTTTAATAGTTATTGTAGCAGGTTGTGACAAAAGTGATGAAACAAAAGAAGATTCGAAAGAAACACAAATCAAAAAGAGCTTTGCGAAAACATTAGACATGTACCCAATTAAGAATCTCGAGGATCTATATGATAAAGAAGGATATCGAGATGGTGAATTTGAAAAGGGCGATAAGGGGACTTGGGTTATCAGTTCAGCAATGGTTAAACAGCCAAAAAGTAAAATTATGAGATCAAGAGGTATGTATCTATTTTTAAATAGAAATACAAGAACGGCAAAAGGATATTTTATTGTAGATGTAACAAGTAACGATACATTAAAAAAGACAGAAGATAAAGAAAAGCGTTATCCAGTAAAGATGGTAAATAATAAAATAATACCGATTGGTCCAATTAATGATGAAGGCATAAAAAAAGAAATTGAAAACTTTAAGTTTTTCTCACAATATGGTGATTTTAAAGGATTAAAGAATTATCAAAATGGTGATTATTCATATAACTCAGAAGCACCTACTTATTCTGCTAAATTTCAATTAAGTAAAGATGATTATAATGTAAAACAATTACGTAAAATGTATGATATTCAAACCAAAAAAGCTCCTAAATTGTTGTTGAAAGGTACTGGAGATTTAAAAGGTTCGTCAATCGGACATAAGAACATTGAGTTTACCTTCGTAGAGAATCAAGAAGAGAATGTATTTTTTACTGATAGTTTGGAGTTTACCCCAAGTGAGGACTATTAACTATGATGAAAAAAGGGGATACGGACAATGAATAATTTTAGGCAATGCGCGTTGTGTATAGGTACATCGGTCTTAATTCTATTAGTGTCAGGTTGCAGTGGCGTATTTGACACTCCTGAAGATTCAAAAGAAACACAAATCAAAAAGAGCTTTGCGAAAACGTTAGATATGTACCCAATCAAAAATCTTGAAGATTTATATGACAAAGAAGGATATCGAGATGGCGAATTTAAAAAGGGAGACAAAGGGACGTGGGTTGTTAGATCTGAAATGATAATTCAACCAAAAGGTAAAAGTTTAACTTCAAGAGGCATGATATTATACATGAATAGAAATACTAGGACCACAACTGGTTATTTTTCAATAGAAGAGATAGATTCAAGAAAAAGTCTTGATGAAAGAGAAACAGAAAAAAAGTATCCTGTGAAAATGAAAAACAATAAGATTATTCCAAATGAGGAGATAAAAGATGAAAAGTTGAAAAAGGAAATTGAAAACTTTAAGTTTTTTGTGCAATATGGCAGTTTTAAAGGAATAGAGAATTATGAAAATGGTGACATTTCCTACAATTCTGAAGCTCCTATTTATTCAGCGAAATATCAACTGAAAAATGATGATTATAATGTTAAAGAATTACGAAAAAGATATAATATTCCAACAGAAAAGGCGCCTAAATTGTTGTTGAAAGGTTCGGGAGATTTGAAAGGGTCTTCAGTTGGATATAAGGAAATTGAATTTATATTTCTAGAAAATAAAAAAGAAAATATATATTTTTCAGATGGATTAAACTTAATTCCAAGTGACTAAAAATAACACAAAGGTTGATAGTGCTCAACAAATATTAACATGATAGAGAGAAGTGAAAAAATGAGGAATTCAAAAAGAGTAGTATTGTACATAAGCATTATGGTGTTGAGCATTTTTATAATTGGTTGTAATAGTTCAAGCGATACTGCAGAAAAATCAAAAGAAGATTCAAAAGAAGAACAAATCAAAAAGAGTTTTGCGAAAACGTTAGATATGTATCCAATTAAGAATCTCGAGGAACTATATGACAAAGAAGGCTATCGAGATGGCGAATTTGAAAAAGGTGACAAAGGGATGTGGACGATATATACAGATTTCGCCAAAAGTAATAAACCGGGTGAATTGAATGATGAAGGTATGGTTTTAAATCTGGATAGGAATACTAGAACCGCTAAAGGCCATTATTTTGTTACTACATTTTACCGGAATGGTAAACTACCAGATGAAAAGAATTATAAAATTGAAATGAAAAATAATAAGATTATTTTATTAGATGAAGTAAAAGACGATAAGCTCAAGCAGAAAATAGAAAACTTTAAATTTTTCGGTCAATATGCAAATCTTAAAGAATTGAAAAAATATAATAATGGCGATGTTTCAATTAATGAAAATGTTCCTAGTTATGATGTTGAATACAAAATGAGCAATAAAGATGAAATAGTTAAGGAATTAAGAAGTCGTTATAATATTTCGACTGAAAAATCACCTATATTAAAAATGCATATTGATGGGAACCTGAAAGGTAGTTCTGTAGGTTATAGAAAGTTAGAAATTGACTTTTCAAAACGTGAAAACAGCAAATTATCAGTCATTGAATTTTTAAGTTATAAACCAGCAAAGGTGAATAATGATGAAAGATAAATATAAAATAAAAACAGGGAATATAAATGTTGTAACTGAAGAAACTACAGCTGTTTCAAAAATTAGTTATGAACTTGAGAATGCACATCTACATAATCTTGATAATGATAGCATTGGAAGGCAAATAAAAGGTTTAAAGTCAGATGTAAATTCCCTTCTAATCTTGAATATGTTGATAGTTACACTGATTCTCTTAATGGAGTAACAACTTCTGCTTTTTTAAATAAAGATACAGGCAAAGTAACTCTTGGGATGACTGGGACTAATATACAAGGCGAAGCCTTTAAAAAGTTAAAAGAAGGTGAATTTTCAAGACAAAATGTTACCAATGCTTTGGAAACAGTTAAAGATGGATATGCAGATATTAAAATATTATATTCTCCTGCATCTGATCAAAACTATAGATATGCGAATACACAAGAATTTATAAATAAAATAAAAAGTAAGTATGACATTGATTTTATTACTGGACATTCACTAGGTGGAAGAGATGCGGTAGTTCTAGGAATGAGTAATGGTATTCCGAACATTGTGGTTTATAATCCAGCTCCTATTTCTATAACTAGTTTGAATCCTAATTCCCCAGATGGAAAACGTTTATTAGAATTATATAAGAATTATAAAGGTAATATTACTAGATTTGTTGCAGAAAATGATGAATTGACAGAAAATCTGAAGAAATATAAGCATTATGTTTTTTTCGGTAATGATATCGTCTTTAAAAATGGTAAAGGTCATGAAATGGAAGGGTTTTTAACCAAAGAAGAACAAAAAGCTATAAAAAAAGAACTTAAAAAACTAAAAGGTTATGCAGAAGAAAATAATAAGTCATTTGTAAAGCATTCAAATAATGCTATCTCTAAATTAGCTAGTATAGAATTACTTAGAGCCAATATGATGACTGCAAATGGAGGAGGATTATCTTCTTCGCAGCAGAAAGTTTTAGAAAGTTTAACAGCTTTAACAATTGCGCAGTCATTCAGTCAACTGATAGACGATGAAATTAATCAAATCAAAAAAATGTATAATGAAAAGAAAAAGAAATTTGAAAAAAATTGGGAAGACGCTCAAAAAGCTGGAAAAGCTGTAGGTGAAGATTTGAGTGTAAATGAAGTTCTCAATGCTTTAGATGAAGGTCAAGTGAATGAAAGTAGTATGGTAAGAGAACCTGAACAAATGATATCTGCAAAAGAAAGACAACTTTCAACGATAGGGTCTTCTGTATCAAATTATATTATGAGAGTTAGACTCAGTATTAATGAAATCGTTGATAAAGATCAAGTGCTTGCATCACAAATAGGTGGATTACTATGATGTTTAATCAAATTAATAATAAAAATGAATTAGAAGAATCATATGAATCTGAGAAAAAACGTATAGAGAATGAACTGCAAAATTTAAATGAACTTAGGCATAGAACTCGAAAAGAAAATGAACGTAGTTATGATGTTTTTCAATATTTGAAACACGAAATGAATTATAGTGAAGATGCACAAAGGAAAATGACGAGAAATATAGAAGCGTATGAGCAAGAAATCAATGAGATAATTAGAAAGCAAGAATGGAAATTAGAAGAATATAAAGAAGACTTAAAAAAGTCTTATGAAAAGCAGTTAGATAAACTAAGTGACTGATAATTTGGAGGAGATTAAATGACTCTAATAGAACCAGATATGACCTTAAGAATGCCAGATATAAGTACTACAGTAGAAACACTTAATCTCATATCTAAAATGAATGCTCAAAAAGAAAATATTCGCACAGTTATTGCACCTGAACATAAGCATAAATACAAAGATATTGAAAATGGATTAAAAGGTGAAGAAAAAGTATTAATTGAACAAATGGCGCAACATTGCGAAGCTTTTAAAGCTAATTTTAAAGGCGCAGCTCAAGGAGATTGGGTTAAAAGTGCCATGTCTGAGATAGACAGCATTAAGGATGACCTGAAAAAAATTAATAGCTAAGCTACATATCGAATTAATAAATAAAGCGACCAATGTTCAGTATATGAAATGCTCCCTTCAAAG
>NZ_JAFEPJ010000033.1:0-3605 GCF_016893255.1 Staphylococcus sp. GDB20D11A | reverse complement strand
CAAAAAACACTTAAATTGATATGACATTTCATATCATGTTATAACATACTAATAGCATATTGCAGAATCGGCCATAGTTACTCGTGGCAGATATAAAAATTAATGCGTGTGAGTAATGCCATAACGCTTACGGAAGGTCGGCGTTTGTACTAACTGGCAATTGACCTGTCTGTCGTTTGTCGACTCTGCGCGAACGTTAAAATTCAAATGCACGAGTTATCCTGTTAGTAGGACAATATGCTATAAAAGAGCACTGACCCAAAAAGGATCAGTGCTCTTTTTGTATATTATTAAAAATCTTTTGCGTTCTAGCCTCTATTTCTACAATACGGCCAATTATCGTTTCGTCATCATATCTATCCAAAAAAGCTTTTAACTCTTCAACCGAACCATTAATATATTCTAATTCCTTAACTACTAATTCTTTTGTATCATCATTCATTCCAAGCACTCCCTTTATATGTTTATTCCAATTCCTCTATTTGCCGACGATTCTGCGCTCCTTAATAATCCTAAAGCTGTCCATCGGTCGATTTGATAGCTGACGCTATCCGACCGCTGGCGCTTTTAGTCTAATTAAGGGCTCTCATCGACAAATAGATTTTCTCGGCATAAAACGTGCTTAATCATTTATGTGGCTCATATAACCCCTATAAAATGCAAAATAAGGACTAATATCGTTGTTAGGATACTTGAACCCCCAATATTGATTAAATGGTTTCTAAGGTTATTCATATTGCTTGTGTGACGTATATGCATAACCATTCTATTGAAGTTCTGGTCCATCGAGTTCAATTTCGAGTTGTGGCTCTGCTCTATCTTCTCCAATGTCGGCTTGATTGTCTCTAACATTTTCTTGTTCTCTATCTGGAAGTTCTTCATCTGCTCGTCCATTAAGTTCTGCAGTGCGTTCATTATGCTTTTTAAATGCTCTACGGAAGTCTCGTTCTCGCTTGCTATTTCTTTTTGTGCCTTTGCGATTTGGTTTAGTATCTTGTCCGACGCTTTGTGTATCGCCGTTATCTCTTGAGTAATGCTCGATTCTAGTAACATCGGCTCGTTTCTCAATGTCCTTATCTGTGCCTCTAGATCTTTCATTTGTTCTAGTAACTTGTTTTGGTCTATCTGATTGCGTCTGTTGTTCTGTTCGTTCACTCTCTCTGTTAAGCTCATTATTTATCGTTCCTTTCTCGTAAGCATTGCCTAAAGTTTTACCTCTAACAAATGCTTTTTTATCGGGATGTTTGAAACTGATATTCTTTCCACGTTCTTTAACTTCAATACCGTAGTTCTCTTGCATATTATCTTTAAATTCATCAAAACTATTTGAATTTAGTTTTTCTTTATCAATCGCTTGTCTAATTTCATCTTTCCAACTAACTTGACCTTTTTCTATAATTGCTCTTTCTGCCTGCGTGTACCTAATTTGTGCTTGTTTGTTGCTAGAATTAATTAAATTGTATCTTTGGCATAACTCATTACTTTTATTACGCATTTCATAAAGCTTATTTCTATCATTCACAAATTTTTTCCCTGTATTCATATTCACACTATTTATGCATATATGATTATGAATATGGTCTCTATCTGTATGCGTATAAATCGTTATTTCATGGTCTGGTGCAACTTCTTTTGCTAATTCTTGACCTATCTCATTGGCTTCTTCTGGTGTGATATTATCTTCTGGATCGAATGACTGAATTAAATGATAACCCTGTCGTCCGTCGTTTTTATTAAATATCATTCGTGTTGTTTTCATCTGCTCTTTCGCAAACTCATCATCAACATTTACACCCGATTGTACTTCTGCTTTCTTTTCGGCATACGATATAAGCCTATTTAAAGACTTTGTAGCGCTTATTTTAATAACTGCCATAATTTACCCATCTCGTTTCTTAAATCGCCTAATTCGTCTAATAATACGTTTCCTATGTCATAATCAATTAAATCTTTTGTATTTACTGCTCTTGTAATCTGATTAATATTTGTTCCAATTGCTCTTAACTCTTTCGCAATTTCAATTGCACCTTGTCTATCAATCAATGGTGCTTTTATACGCTTTTTCTGCGCTGCGTCTTTTGCAAGCATTGGAACAGATGTATTTAACGTTTCTGCCATTTGTTCAAGTCGCTCATATTCTTCTTGTGTCACTCTGAACTTTATTTGCTTGCTTTCTCGTCTATTCTCCGTAGCCAAAAATCGCACCCCTTTCTCATCAAGTTTAGGGGGCGACGGCAAAAATGTGCCGTCAAATTTGCCCCCTAAAGCTATCATGTTTTTAGTCTGGCGCTTAATCTTTGCGCCACCCTAAAAAACGCCCGTATGTTGATTTATTTAATTGTCGGCACCAATTAAATAAACAACTTTACGGCCTCATCATAGCATTGATGAGAGGGATTTGGTAAGATACGTGTATGGTACCCATACACCTACTTGTTGGGATTATATCCCAAACCCTTTATGTTTTTGCTAACGCAAAAAGGGACTGAATAAATCAGTCCCAAAGTTCAAAACCCAGCAACCAAAAATATGGTTGCTATATGTTCATTTAATTTTATGATCTACTCGTTTAAACTCGTAGAATAAAATTAAATTCTCTAAGTTCAAAATCATCTTCGCTTATCTTCTGAATGTCTAAGCGAACGTACAACATTTGTAAACAATATAGTGTTATCACAAGCAACTTTAAATAAATTATAGTCATTCATTCTAAGTATATTTAATAAATCTATATATTCTGTAATTCCATTATCGTTAATTATATCCATTATTTTTCCAATAGCCTCATACTTTTCTTCTTTTGTTAATGACACATAAGAAGATATATCAAAGCCATTATATAATTTTATATCTTTTTCATCGTATTGATATTTTTCAGGGTTATCCATGTGAGTGAAATATCTATATGCACCACGCACGCTTTCTAATTTAACAGGTTGAGGTGCATTTACTTTTTCAGCTATTTTCATTGCTGCATTTTGAGTAACTGGCCCGTCCCATATTAATATTACATGCCAATGTGGTTTTTTTATTTCTCCATCTGGATTTGTATCTTTATCATGCAAAGGAGAAACTGCAAATTGCATAAAAGTTTCCTCTAATAATTCTTGCCAATTTTCGGGGGCTGATTCTGGGTAAACAACCATACCCCACGTTCTTGATTTAGTGTATTTAGCCATGGTATTATATTGGTGATTAACAAAACATGTCACGTCATGACATCATCGAAAAAGAATCTTGTTAGGGCAAGGTTCTTTTTTTTATCCTAAATCACCATACTCCTTTCTTAAATATTTAGTGATCAACGTTTCAATCTGACTAGACTTATTTATTTTATATTTTTTATTCACTTTTTCTAATTCCTCAATTAGCTCTGGCGGTAATGTAATATTTAATCTTTTTCTCTCTTTTTTATTCTCCAATATCAAAAAACACCTCCAAAATTGCTTATGTGTTCAATATACATATCTATGCGCATAAAGTCAATAATATGCTCATTATTTTTCACAATGCACAATGCACTCCTAGGGGGGGTCGTAGTACCCCCCTAGGAAAACACCCCAAAATATGTGAAACAACCTCAAAAAAAATACTAACCCAAAAAC
>NZ_JAFEPJ010000032.1:0-5003 GCF_016893255.1 Staphylococcus sp. GDB20D11A | reverse complement strand
TTTTATGGAGAGTTTGATCCTGGCTCAGGATGAACGCTGGCGGCGTGCCTAATACATGCAAGTCGAGCGAACGGACGAGAAGCTTGCTTCTCTGATGTTAGCGGCGGACGGGTGAGTAACACGTGGATAACCTACCTATAAGACTGGGATAACTTCGGGAAACCGGAGCTAATACCGGATAATATTTTGAACCGCATGGTTCAAAAGTGAAAGACGGTCTTGCTGTCACTTATAGATGGATCCGCGCTGCATTAGCTAGTTGGTAAGGTAACGGCTTACCAAGGCAACGATGCATAGCCGACCTGAGAGGGTGATCGGCCACACTGGAACTGAGACACGGTCCAGACTCCTACGGGAGGCAGCAGTAGGGAATCTTCCGCAATGGGCGAAAGCCTGACGGAGCAACGCCGCGTGAGTGATGAAGGTCTTCGGATCGTAAAACTCTGTTATTAGGGAAGAACATATGTGTAAGTAACTGTGCACATCTTGACGGTACCTAATCAGAAAGCCACGGCTAACTACGTGCCAGCAGCCGCGGTAATACGTAGGTGGCAAGCGTTATCCGGAATTATTGGGCGTAAAGCGCGCGTAGGCGGTTTTTTAAGTCTGATGTGAAAGCCCACGGCTCAACCGTGGAGGGTCATTGGAAACTGGAAAACTTGAGTGCAGAAGAGGAAAGTGGAATTCCATGTGTAGCGGTGAAATGCGCAGAGATATGGAGGAACACCAGTGGCGAAGGCGACTTTCTGGTCTGTAACTGACGCTGATGTGCGAAAGCGTGGGGATCAAACAGGATTAGATACCCTGGTAGTCCACGCCGTAAACGATGAGTGCTAAGTGTTAGGGGGTTTCCGCCCCTTAGTGCTGCAGCTAACGCATTAAGCACTCCGCCTGGGGAGTACGACCGCAAGGTTGAAACTCAAAGGAATTGACGGGGACCCGCACAAGCGGTGGAGCATGTGGTTTAATTCGAAGCAACGCGAAGAACCTTACCAAATCTTGACATCCTTTGACAACTCTAGAGATAGAGCCTTCCCCTTCGGGGGACAAAGTGACAGGTGGTGCATGGTTGTCGTCAGCTCGTGTCGTGAGATGTTGGGTTAAGTCCCGCAACGAGCGCAACCCTTAAGCTTAGTTGCCATCATTAAGTTGGGCACTCTAAGTTGACTGCCGGTGACAAACCGGAGGAAGGTGGGGATGACGTCAAATCATCATGCCCCTTATGATTTGGGCTACACACGTGCTACAATGGACAATACAAAGGGCAGCGAAACCGCGAGGTCAAGCAAATCCCATAAAGTTGTTCTCAGTTCGGATTGTAGTCTGCAACTCGACTACATGAAGCTGGAATCGCTAGTAATCGTAGATCAGCATGCTACGGTGAATACGTTCCCGGGTCTTGTACACACCGCCCGTCACACCACGAGAGTTTGTAACACCCGAAGCCGGTGGAGTAACCTTTTAGGAGCTAGCCGTCGAAGGTGGGACAAATGATTGGGGTGAAGTCGTAACAAGGTAGCCGTATCGGAAGGTGCGGCTGGATCACCTCCTTTCTAAGGATATATTCGGAACATCTTCTGAAGAAGATGCGGAATAACGTGACATATTGTATTCAGTTTTGAATGTTTATTTAACATTCAAATATTTTTTGGTTAAAGTGATATTGCTTATGTGAGCGATTGACTAAAAAGAAATTGTACATTGAAAACTAGATAAGTAAGTAAAATATAGATTTTACCAAGCAAAACCGAGTGAATAAAGAGTTTTAAATAAACTTGAATTCATAAGAAATAATCGCTAGTGTTCGAAAGAACACTCACAAGATTAATAACGCGTTTAAATCTTTTTATAAAAGAACGTAACTTCATGTTAACGTTTGACTTATAAAAATGGTGGAAACATAGATTAAGTTATTAAGGGCGCACGGTGGATGCCTTGGCACTAGAAGCCGATGAAGGACGTTACTAACGACGATATGCTTTGGGGAGCTGTAAGTAAGCTTTGATCCAGAGATTTCCGAATGGGGAAACCCAGCATGAGTTATGTCATGTTATCGATATGTGAATACATAGCATATCAGAAGGCACACCCGGAGAACTGAAACATCTTAGTACCCGGAGGAAGAGAAAGAAAATTCGATTCCCTTAGTAGCGGCGAGCGAAACGGGAAGAGCCCAAACCAACAAGCTTGCTTGTTGGGGTTGTAGGACACTCTATACGGAGTTACAAAGGACGACATTAGATGAATCATCTGGAAAGATGAATCAAAGAAGGTAATAATCCTGTAGTCGAAAATGTTGTCTCTCTTGAGTGGATCCTGAGTACGACGGAGCACGTGAAATTCCGTCGGAATCTGGGAGGACCATCTCCTAAGGCTAAACACTCTCTAGTGACCGATAGTGAACCAGTACCGTGAGGGAAAGGTGAAAAGCACCCCGGAAGGGGAGTGAAATAGAACCTGAAACCGTGTGCTTACAAGTAGTCAGAGCCCGTTAATGGGTGATGGCGTGCCTTTTGTAGAATGAACCGGCGAGTTACGATTTGATGCAAGGTTAAGCAGTAAATGTGGAGCCGTAGCGAAAGCGAGTCTGAATAGGGCGTTTAGTATTTGGTCGTAGACCCGAAACCAGGTGATCTACCCTTGGTCAGGTTGAAGTTCAGGTAACACTGAATGGAGGACCGAACCGACTTACGTTGAAAAGTGAGCGGATGAACTGAGGGTAGCGGAGAAATTCCAATCGAACCTGGAGATAGCTGGTTCTCTCCGAAATAGCTTTAGGGCTAGCCTCAAGTGATGATTATTGGAGGTAGAGCACTGTTTGGACGAGGGGCCCCTCTCGGGTTACCGAATTCAGACAAACTCCGAATGCCAATTAATTTAACTTGGGAGTCAGAACATGGGTGATAAGGTCCGTGTTCGAAAGGGAAACAGCCCAGACCACCAGCTAAGGTCCCAAAATATATGTTAAGTGGAAAAGGATGTGGCGTTGCCCAGACAACTAGGATGTTGGCTTAGAAGCAGCCATCATTTAAAGAGTGCGTAATAGCTCACTAGTCGAGTGACACTGCGCCGAAAATGTACCGGGGCTAAACATATTACCGAAGCTGTGGATTGTCCTTTGGACAATGGTAGGAGAGCGTTCTAAGGGCGTTGAAGCATGATCGTAAGGACATGTGGAGCGCTTAGAAGTGAGAATGCCGGTGTGAGTAGCGAAAGACGGGTGAGAATCCCGTCCACCGATTGACTAAGGTTTCCAGAGGAAGGCTCGTCCGCTCTGGGTTAGTCGGGTCCTAAGCTGAGGCCGACAGGCGTAGGCGATGGATAACAGGTTGATATTCCTGTACCACCTATAATCGTTTTAATCGATGGGGGGACGCAGTAGGATAGGCGAAGCGTGCGATTGGATTGCACGTCTAAGCAGTAAGGCTGAGTATTAGGCAAATCCGGTACTCGTTAAGGCTGAGCTGTGATGGGGAGAAGACATTGTGTCTTCGAGTCGTTGATTTCACACTGCCGAGAAAAGCCTCTAGATAGAAAATAGGTGCCCGTACCGCAAACCGACACAGGTAGTCAAGATGAGAATTCTAAGGTGAGCGAGCGAACTCTCGTTAAGGAACTCGGCAAAATGACCCCGTAACTTCGGGAGAAGGGGTGCTCTTTAGGGTTAACGCCCAGAAGAGCCGCAGTGAATAGGCCCAAGCGACTGTTTATCAAAAACACAGGTCTCTGCTAAACCGTAAGGTGATGTATAGGGGCTGACGCCTGCCCGGTGCTGGAAGGTTAAGAGGAGTGGTTAGCTTCTGCGAAGCTACGAATCGAAGCCCCAGTAAACGGCGGCCGTAACTATAACGGTCCTAAGGTAGCGAAATTCCTTGTCGGGTAAGTTCCGACCCGCACGAAAGGCGTAACGATTTGGGCACTGTCTCAACGAGAGACTCGGTGAAATCATAGTACCTGTGAAGATGCAGGTTACCCGCGACAGGACGGAAAGACCCCGTGGAGCTTTACTGTAGCCTGATATTGAAATTCGGCACAGCTTGTACAGGATAGGTAGGAGCCTTTGAAACGTGAGCGCTAGCTTACGTGGAGGCGCTGGTGGGATACTACCCTAGCTGTGTTGGCTTTCTAACCCGCACCACTTATCGTGGTGGGAGACAGTGTCAGGCGGGCAGTTTGACTGGGGCGGTCGCCTCCTAAAAGGTAACGGAGGCGCTCAAAGGTTCCCTCAGAATGGTTGGAAATCATTCATAGAGTGTAAAGGCATAAGGGAGCTTGACTGCGAGACCTACAAGTCGAGCAGGGTCGAAAGACGGACTTAGTGATCCGGTGGTTCCGCATGGAAGGGCCATCGCTCAACGGATAAAAGCTACCCCGGGGATAACAGGCTTATCTCCCCCAAGAGTTCACATCGACGGGGAGGTTTGGCACCTCGATGTCGGCTCATCGCATCCTGGGGCTGTAGTCGGTCCCAAGGGTTGGGCTGTTCGCCCATTAAAGCGGTACGCGAGCTGGGTTCAGAACGTCGTGAGACAGTTCGGTCCCTATCCGTCGTGGGCGTAGGAAATTTGAGAGGAGCTGTCCTTAGTACGAGAGGACCGGGATGGACATACCTCTGGTGTACCAGTTGTCGTGCCAACGGCATAGCTGGGTAGCTATGTGTGGACGGGATAAGTGCTGAAAGCATCTAAGCATGAAGCCCCCCTCAAGATGAGATTTCCCAACTTCGGTTATAAGATCCCTCAAAGATGATGAGGTTAATAGGTTCGAGGTGGAAGCATGGTGACATGTGGAGCTGACGAATACTAATCGATCGAAGACTTAATCAAAATAAATGTTTTGCGAAGCAAAATCACTTTTACTTACTATCTAGTTTTGAATGTATAAAATACATTCATATGTCTGGTGACTATAGCAAGGAGGTCACACCTGTTCCCATGCCGAACACAGAAGTTAAGCTCCTTAGCGTCGATGGTAGTCGAACTTACGTTCCGCTAGAGTAGAAC
>NZ_JAFEPJ010000031.1:0-39705 GCF_016893255.1 Staphylococcus sp. GDB20D11A | reverse complement strand
ACTTTGAAGGGAGCATTTCACATTGAGACCGCAAGGTCTCTTTTTTTTATGTCTAAAACGTCAAAATAAAAAGCAAACACAAAGAAAAATGGCTTGGCGAAGTGAAAACGTTTGAATCTGACGAAACGAGAAAAGAGGGCAACGAGTTTAGTAGAGCTAAATGAGTAAGTGAGAGCCGAAGGAGAGGAAAGAAGCAAGCGATTGTCACAAGTCAAGAAAGGTTCTTAGCGACGATGGTAGCCAACTTACGTTCCGCTAGAGTAGAACGTTGCCAGGCAAAAAATGGATGCGATGAGCCGCATTGAGACCGCAAGGTCTCTTTTTTTTATGTCTAAAACTTCAAAATAAAAGTTAATACAAAGAAAAATGGCTTGGCGAAGTGAAAACGTTTGAATCTGACGAAACGAGAAAAGAGGGCAACGAGTTTAGTAGAGCTAAATGAGTAAGTGAGAGCCGAAGGAGAGGAAAGAAGCAAGCGATTGTCACAAGTCAAGAAAGGTTCTTAGCGACGATGGTAGCTAACTTACGTTCCGCTAGAGTAGAACGTTGCCAGGCAAAAAATGGATGCGATGAGCCGCATTGAGTTTTGGAAATGATAATTAAATAATGTGCATTTTTGATTATTTAAATCTGTGACTAGAAGTATAAGTGAAGACATTCAGAAGTATTATAAAAAGTGAAAAGCAGTAAGATAGTTTTTAATCATAAATCATCTTACTGCTGTTTTTAGGTTTTATGTCTAATATCTTTTAAATCGAAATACAAAAAGGAAATTAATTATTATACAATAGACAAGCTATTGCATAAGTAACACTAACTTTTGTCAAAGAAGTGTTACTATATAATTAATACTTTTGAAAGTAACTAATTCAAAACATTGTAAATAAAGGAAGCGCATATCATGAAGCAACCTATTTTAAATAAATTAGAAAGTTTAAATCAAGAAGAAGCGATTTCTTTGCATGTTCCGGGTCATAAAAATATGACTATCGGTCATTTATCTCAATTATCAATGACAATGGATAAAACTGAAATACCTGGATTAGATGATTTACATCATCCTGAAGAAGTCATTTTGGAAAGTATGAAGCAGGTGGAGAAACATTCAGATTATGATGGTTATTTCTTAGTGAATGGCACCACTTCGGGAATATTATCTGTCATCCAGTCTTTTTCACAGAAAAAAGGCGATATCTTAATGGCAAGAAATGTACATAAATCTGTATTACATGCGCTCGATATTAGTCAGCAAGAAGGGCATTTTATTGAAACGCATCAAAGTCCGTTAACGAATCATTATAATAAAGTTAATTTAAGCCGTTTGAATAATGACGGTCACAAACTTGCTGTGTTGACTTATCCTAACTATTACGGTGAAACATTTAATGTAGAAGAGGTTATCAAATCTTTGCACCAATTAAATATTCCTGTACTCATTGACGAAGCACACGGCGCGCACTTTGGATTGCAAGGATTTCCAGATTCTACATTAAATTATCAAGCTGACTATGTTGTTCAATCTTTTCATAAAACGTTACCAGCTTTAACGATGGGCTCGGTACTTTATATTCATAAAAATGCACCTTATAAAGAAAATATTATAGAATATCTAAGCTATTTCCAAACATCTAGTCCTTCATATTTGATTATGGCTAGTTTAGAGTCAGCTGCCCAGTTCTATAAAACATATGATAGTACCGTGTTTTTTGATAAGAGAGCACAATTAATCGAATGTTTGGAGAAGAAAGGTTTTGAAATGCTTCAGGTTGATGATCCGTTGAAGTTGTTGATAAAATATGAAGGCTTTACAGGTCATGATATTCAAAATTGGTTTATGAATGCACATATCTATTTAGAATTAGCTGACGACTATCAAGCATTAGCGATATTGCCGTTATGGCATCATGATGATACGTATTTATTTGATTCACTTTTACGTAAAATTGAAGATATGATTTTACCGAAAAAATCAGTTTCTATAGTTAAACAAACACAACTTTTAACAACTGAAGGTAACTATAAACCAAAACGCTTTGAATATGTTACTTGGTGTGATTTGAAAAAGGCAAAAGGTAAAGTTCTGGCGCGACATATTGTCCCATATCCGCCAGGGATTCCTATTATTTTCAAAGGAGAAACAATAACTGAAAATATGATAGAATTGGTAAATGAATATCTGGAAACTGGAATGATAGTTGAAGGAATTAAAAATAATAAAATTTTAGTTGAGGATGAATAAAATGTCAGCTTTTATAACTTTTGAGGGCCCAGAAGGCTCAGGTAAAACAACTGTAATTAATGAAGTTTATCATAGATTAGTAAAGGATTATGATGTCATTATGACTAGAGAACCAGGTGGTGTTCCTACTGGTGAAGAAATACGTAAAATTGTATTAGAAGGCAATGATATGGACATTAGAACTGAAGCAATGTTATTTGCTGCATCTAGAAGAGAACATCTTGTATTAAAGGTCATACCAGCTTTAAAAGAAGGTAAGGTTGTGTTGTGTGATCGCTATATCGATAGTTCATTAGCTTATCAAGGTTATGCTAGAGGGATTGGCGTTGAAGAAGTAAGAGCATTAAACGAATTTGCAATAAATGGATTATATCCAGACTTGACGATTTATTTAAATGTTAGTGCTGAAGTAGGTCGCGAACGTATTATTAAAAATTCAAGAGATCAAAATAGATTAGATCAAGAAGATTTAAAGTTTCACGAAAAAGTAATTGAAGGTTACCAAGAAATCATTCATAATGAATCACAACGGTTCAAAAGCGTTAATGCAGATCAACCTCTTGAAAATGTTGTTGAAGACACGTATCAAACTATCATCAAATATTTAGAAAAGATATGATATAATTGTTAGAAGAGGTGTTATAAAATGAAAATGATTATAGCGATCGTACAAGATCAAGATAGTCAGGAACTTGCAGATCAACTTGTTAAAAATAACTTTAGAGCAACAAAATTGGCAACAACAGGTGGGTTTTTAAGAGCAGGTAATACAACATTCTTATGTGGTGTCAATGATGACCGTGTAGATGAAATATTGTCTGTGATTAATCAAACGTGTGGTAATAGAGAACAGTTGGTTTCACCTATTACACCTATGGGAGGCAGTGCGGATTCGTACATTCCATATCCAGTTGAAGTTGAAGTTGGCGGTGCTACTGTATTTGTTATGCCAGTTGATGCATTCCATCAATTTTAATTCTATAATACAATCATCAATTAGAGATACTTAAAATAGTGTATTAATAAGTTATTAACAATTTTGGGTTGCTTGACTGCGACTAGTTCAGATGCCAATAGATTTGATTTTTGTGGTTCTAAGAATAATCACAAATCATGGTCGCTATTGTTGCAGTAATTAGTTGCTCTTTGGCAACCTTTTTATATAAAAGCAAAAGGGAGTTTGTAATGAATGGATGAACAGCAACAATTGACGAATGCATATCATTCAAATAAATTATCGCATGCCTATTTATTTGAAGGTGATGATGCACAAACGATGAAACAAGTTGCGATTAATTTTGCAAAGCTTATTTTATGTCAAACAGATAGTCAATGTGAAACAAAGGTTAGTACATATAATCATCCAGACTTTATGTATATATCAACAACTGAGAATGCAATTAAGAAAGAACAAGTTGAACAACTTGTGCGTCATATGAATCAACTTCCTATAGAAAGCACAAATAAAGTGTACATCATTGAAGACTTTGAAAAGTTAACTGTTCAAGGGGAAAACAGTATCTTGAAATTTCTTGAAGAACCACCGGACAATACGATTGCTATTTTATTGTCTACAAAACCTGAGCAAATTTTAGACACAATCCATTCAAGGTGTCAGCATGTATATTTCAAGCCTATTGATAAAGAAAAGTTTATAAATAGATTAGTTGAACAAGACATGCCTAAGCCAGTAGCTGAAATGATTAGTACTTATACTACGCAAATAGATAATGCAATTGCTTTAAATGAAGAATTTGATTTATTAGCATTAAGGAAATCAGTTATACGTTGGTGTGAATTGTTGCTTACTAATAAGTCAATGGCACTTATAGGTATTATTGATTTATTGAAACAGGCTAAAAATAAAAAACTGCAATCTTTAACTATTGCAGCTGTGAATGGTTTCTTCGAAGATATCATACATACAAAGGTAAATGTAGAGGATAAACAAATATATAGTGATTTAAAAAATGATATTGATCAATATGCGCAAAAGTTGTCGTTTAATCAATTAATTTTGATGTTTGATCAACTGACGGAAGCACATAAGAAATTGAATCAAAATGTAAATCCAACGCTTGTATTTGAACAAATCGTAATTAAGGGTGTGAGTTAGATGCCAAATGTAATAGGTGTTCAGTTTCAAAAAGCGGGAAAATTAGAATATTATACACCTAATGATATACAAGTAGATATAGATGACTGGGTAGTTGTCGAATCTAAAAGAGGCATAGAGATAGGTATTGTTAAAAATCCATTAATGGATATTGCTGAAGAGGATGTTGTGTTACCTCTTAAAAATATTATTCGCATTGCTGATGACAAAGATATTGATAAATTTAATTGTAATGAACGCGATGCTGAAAATGCATTAATACTATGTAAAGACATTGTAAGAGAACAAGGTTTGGACATGCGTTTAGTCAATTGCGAATATACCTTAGATAAATCGAAAGTTATTTTTAATTTTACGGCGGATGATCGTATTGATTTTAGAAAATTAGTGAAAATATTAGCGCAACATTTAAAAACACGTATCGAGTTGAGACAAATTGGTGTAAGGGATGAAGCCAAATTGCTTGGCGGTATCGGACCTTGTGGTAGGTCGTTATGTTGTTCTACATTTTTAGGAGATTTTGAACCAGTATCGATTAAGATGGCTAAGGATCAAAATTTATCATTAAATCCAACTAAAATTTCCGGTGCATGTGGTCGTTTGATGTGTTGTTTAAAATATGAAAATGACTACTATGAGGAAGTACGTGCGCAATTACCTGATATCGGTGAAGCAATTGAAACGCCTGATGGTAACGGGAAAGTAGTTGCTTTAAATATATTAGACATTTCTATGCAGGTGAAGCTTGAGGGACATGAACAGCCACTTGAATATAAATTAGAAGAAATAGAAACTATGCATTAAGGAGGCATTATTACATTTGGATCGCAATGAAATATTTGAAAAAATAATGCGTTTAGAAATGAATGTCAATCAACTTTCAAAGGAAACTTCAGAATTAAAGGCACTTGCAGTTGAATTAGTAGAAGAAAATGTAGCGCTTCAACTTGAAAATGATAATTTGAAAAAGGTGTTGGGCAATGATGAACCAACTACTATTGATACTGCGAATTCAAAACCAGCAAAAGCTGTGAAAAAGCCATTACCAAGTAAAGATAATTTGGCTATATTGTATGGAGAAGGATTTCATATTTGTAAAGGCGAATTATTTGGAAAACATCGACATGGTGAAGATTGTCTGTTCTGTTTAGAAGTTTTAAGTGATTAATCAAGCACTCTCAAATAGTGTTATAATTATAAATGAATATGGTTTGGATAAGTCTGAGACAATGCATGTTTCAGGCTTTAATTGTGTATAAAGTTTTGGTGATTGCATAAGAGATGGCGGTACTAAATGTTATTATTAAGTGTGCACGCAGTATCATTAGTTATAAAATGTAGCTGTTAAAAGTCAAAAATACATCGAATGTAGTTAGGCATATAATATAAAAAGAGATTTCAATTACTCAATAGAAAAAGGTTTTCTTCATAGGAGTTAAAAATGTTAAAAGAGAATGAACGATTTGATCAACTAATCAGAGAAGATTTTAGTATTATTCAAAATGATGATGTTTTTTCGTTTTCAACGGATGCTTTGTTGTTAGGGCATTTTACAAAACCTAGAACAAAAGATATTGTATTGGACTTATGTTCAGGCAATGGGGTGATACCCTTGTTATTGTTTGCGAAACATCCGCGACATATAGAAGGTGTTGAGATTCAAAAAACACTTGTCGATATGGCGCGACGCACATTTCAATTCAATGATGTTGATGAATATTTAACAATGCATCACATGGATTTGAAAAACGTTACTAAAGTATTTAAACCTTCACAATATACTTTAGTAACGTGTAATCCGCCTTATTTTAAAGAGAATCAGCAACACCAACATCAAAAAGAAGCACATAAGATAGCGAGACATGAGATTATGTGTACACTTGAAGATTGCATGATTGCAGCCCGTCATTTATTAAAAGAAGGTGGCAGGCTAAACATGGTACATCGTGCAGATAGACTAATGGATGTCTTGTTTGAAATGAGAAAAGTGAATATTGAACCTAAGAAAGTCGTTTTTATATATAGTAAAGTAGGGAAATCGGCACAAACGATAGTTGTAGAAGGTCGAAAAGGTGGAAATCAAGGTTTAGAAATCATGCCCCCGTTTTATATTTATAATGAAGATGGTAATTATAGTGAAGAAATGAAGGAAGTATATTATGGATAGTCATTTTGTATATATTGTAAAATGTAGTGATGGAAGTTTATATACAGGATACGCTAAAGACGTTAATGCACGTGTTGAAAAACATAACCGAGGTCAAGGAGCCAAATATACGAAAGTAAGACGTCCGGTGCATTTAGTTTATCAAGAAATGTATGAGACAAAGTCTGAAGCATTGAAGCGTGAATATGAAATTAAAACTTATACCAGACAAAAGAAATTGCGATTAATTAAGGAGCGATAGTATGGCTGTATTATATTTAGTGGGCACACCAATTGGTAATTTAGCAGATATTACTTATAGAGCAGTTGATGTATTGAAACGTGTTGATATGATTGCTTGTGAAGACACTAGAGTAACTAGTAAGCTGTGTAATCATTATGATATTCCAACTCCATTAAAGTCATATCACGAACATAACAAGGATAAGCAGACTGCTTTTATCATTGAACAGTTAGAATTAGGTCTTGACGTTGCGCTCGTATCTGATGCTGGATTGCCCTTAATTAGTGATCCTGGATACGAATTAGTAGTGGCAGCCAGAGAAGCTAATATTAAAGTAGAGACTGTGCCTGGACCTAATGCTGGGCTGACGGCTTTGATGGCTAGTGGATTACCTTCATATGTATATACATTTTTAGGATTTTTGCCACGAAAAGAGAAAGAAAAACGTGCTGTATTAGAGCAACGTATGCATGAAAATAGCACATTAATTATATACGAATCACCGCATCGTGTGACAGATACATTAAAAACAATTGCAAAGATAGATGCAACACGACAAGTATCACTAGGGCGTGAATTGACTAAGAAGTTCGAACAAGTTGTAACTGATGATGTAACACAATTACAAGCATTGATTCAGCAAGGCGATGTACCATTGAAAGGCGAATTCGTTATCTTGATTGAGGGTGCTAAAGCGAACAATGAGATATCGTGGTTTGATGATTTATCTATCAATGAACATGTTGATCATTATATTCAAACTTCACAGATGAAACCAAAACAAGCTATTAAAAAAGTTGCTGAAGAACGACAACTTAAAACGAATGAAGTATATAATACTTATCATCAAATAAGTTAATCACTTTATCGATTATATGAAATTTTAAACGATTTTATAAACGCAAGCTGTAATTTTAAATGGTAAGTTATCATTTTGCATTGATACTGATAAAATGATGTTGACTATGATAAAAAAATGATGACATCGACGTTTTTTAATGTAAAATAAATACATTGAAAGTAATAAATACCTTAACATTGAATAAGATGAAAATGAGATGACGAGATAAATGTTCGCGTCCGTTGAAATGCATAGAAATCTTAGATATTATTTGAAGTGAGACATTACGAGGAGGAACAGTTATGGCTAAAGAAACATTTTATATAACAACCCCAATATACTATCCTAGTGGGAATTTACATATAGGACATGCATATTCTACAGTGGCTGGAGATGTTATTGCAAGATATAAGAGAATGCAAGGATATGATGTTCGTTATTTGACTGGAACGGATGAACACGGTCAAAAAATTCAAGAAAAAGCTCAAAAAGCTGGTAAGACAGAAATTGAATATTTGGATGAGATGATTGCTGGAATTAAACAATTGTGGGCTAAGCTTGAAATTTCAAATGATGATTTTATCAGAACAACTGAAGAACGTCATAAACATGTCGTTGAGCAAGTATTTGAACGTTTATTAAAGCAAGGTGATATCTATTTAGGTGAATATGAAGGTTGGTATTCTGTTCCGGATGAAACATACTACACAGAGTCACAATTAGTAGACCCACAATACGAAAACGGTAAAATTATTGGTGGTAAAAGTCCAGATTCTGGACATGAAGTTGAACTAGTTAAAGAAGAAAGTTATTTCTTTAATATTAGTAAATATACAGACCGTCTATTAGAATTCTATGACCAAAATCCAGATTTTATACAACCACCATCAAGAAAAAATGAAATGATTAACAACTTCATTAAACCAGGACTTGCTGATTTGGCTGTTTCTCGTACATCATTTAACTGGGGTGTCCATGTTCCGTCTAATCCAAAACATGTTGTTTATGTTTGGATTGATGCGTTAGTTAACTATATTTCAGCATTAGGCTATTTATCAGATGATGAGTCACTATTTAACAAATACTGGCCAGCAGATATTCATTTAATGGCTAAGGAAATTGTGCGATTCCACTCAATTATTTGGCCTATTTTATTGATGGCATTAGACTTACCGTTACCTAAAAAAGTCTTTGCACATGGTTGGATTTTGATGAAAGATGGAAAAATGAGTAAATCTAAAGGTAATGTCGTAGACCCGAATATTTTAATTGATCGCTATGGTTTAGATGCCACACGTTATTATCTAATGCGTGAATTACCATTTGGTTCAGATGGCGTATTTACACCTGAAGCATTTGTTGAGCGTACAAATTTCGATCTAGCAAATGACTTAGGCAACTTAGTAAACCGTACGATTTCTATGATTAATAAGTACTTTGATGGCGAATTACCAGCGTATCAAGGTCCACTTCATGAATTAGATGAAGAAATGGAAGCTATGGCTTTAGAAACAGTGAAAAGCTATACTGAAAGCATGGAAAGTTTGCAATTTTCTGTGGCATTATCTACGATATGGAAGTTTATTAGTAGAACGAATAAGTATATTGACGAAACAACGCCTTGGGTATTAGCTAAGGACGATAGCCAAAAAGATATGTTAGGCAATGTTATGGCTCACTTAGTTGAAAATATTCGTTATGCAGCTGTATTATTACGTCCATTCTTAACTCATGCGCCGAAAGAGATTTTTGAACAATTGAACATTAACAATCCTCAATTTATGGAATTTAGTAGTTTAGCGCAATATGGTGTGCTTACTGAGCCAATTATGGTTACTGGGCAACCTAAACCTATTTTCCCAAGATTGGATAGCGAAGCGGAAATTGCATATATCAAAGAATCAATGCAACCGCCTGCTACTGAAGAGGAAAAAGAAGAGATTCCTAGCAAACCACAAATTGATATTAAAGGCTTTGATAAAGTTGAAATTAAGGCAGCAACGATTATTGATGCTGAACATGTTAAGAAGTCAGATAAGCTTTTAAAAATTCAAGTAGACTTAGATTCTGAACAAAGACAAATTGTATCAGGAATTGCCAAATTCTATACACCAGATGATATTATTGGTAAAAAAGTAGCAGTTGTTACTAACTTGAAACCAGCTAAATTAATGGGACAAAAATCTGAAGGTATGATATTATCTGCTGAAAAAGATGGTGTATTAACCTTAGTAAGTTTACCAAGTGCAATTCCAAATGGTGCAGTGATTAAATAACTGTATTTTTAAAAATTAGGAGAGATAATTATGTTAATCGATACACATGTCCATTTAAATGATGAGCAATACGATGATGATTTGGGTGAAGTGATTACACGTGCTAGAGAAGCAGGTGTTGATCGTATGTTTGTAGTTGGTTTTAACAAATCGACAATTGAACGCGCGATGAAATTAATCGATGAGTATGATTTTTTATATGGCATTATCGGTTGGCATCCAGTTGACGCAATTGATTTTACAGAAGAACACTTGGAATGGATTGAATCTTTAGCTCAGCATCCAAAAGTGATTGGTATTGGTGAAATGGGATTAGATTATCACTGGGATAAATCTCCTGCAGATGTTCAAAAGGAAGTTTTTAGAAAGCAAATTGCTTTAGCTAAGCGTTTGAAGTTACCAATTATCATTCATAACCGTGAAGCAACACAAGACTGTATCGATATCTTATTGGAGGAGCATGCTGAAGAGGTAGGCGGGATTATGCATAGCTTTAGTGGTTCTCCAGAAATTGCAGATATTGTAACTAATAAGCTGAATTTTTATATTTCATTAGGTGGACCTGTGACATTTAAAAATGCTAAACAGCCTAAAGAAGTTGCTAAGCATGTGTCAATGGAGCGATTGCTTGTTGAAACCGATGCACCGTATCTTTCGCCACATCCGTATAGAGGGAAGCGAAATGAACCGGCAAGAGTAACTTTAGTAGCTGAACAAATTGCTGAATTAAAAGGCTTATCTTATGAAGAAGTGTGCGAACAAACAACTAAAAATGCAGAGAAATTGTTTAATTTAAATTCATAAAGTTAAAAGTGAGAAAGATCACCGCCATAAATGCAAACGATGCTATATTCGTTTAATATGCTATGGTTCTTTCTCACTTTTTTAAATTAAAATATTGTGCATGTGCAATACGTGCGATAGAGATGGTTAGTGCTTTGAAATTAAGAATTGTAGGAAGGCGTTTTAAATGAAAATCAATGAGTTTATAGTTGTAGAAGGACGAGATGATACTGAGCGTGTTAAACGAGCTGTTGAATGTGATACGATTGAAACGAATGGTAGTGCCATCAACGAACAAACTTTAGAAGTAATTAGAAATGCTCAACAAAGTCGAGGCGTTATTGTATTAACAGATCCAGATTTCCCAGGAGATAAAATTAGAAGTACAATTACTGAACATGTCAAAGGTGTTAAACACGCGTATATTGATAGAGAAAAAGCTAAAAATAAAAAAGGGAAAATTGGTGTTGAACATGCCGACTTAATTGATATTAAAGAAGCGTTAATGCATGTTAGTTCACCCTTTGATGAAGCTTATGAATCAATTGATAAATCTGTGCTTATAGAGTTGGGGTTAATCGTTGGGAAAGATGCAAGGCGCCGTAGAGAAATTTTAAGTAGAAAATTGCGAATCGGCCATTCCAATGGTAAGCAGTTATTGAAAAAGTTAAATGCATTTGGTTATACCGAAGCGGATGTAAAGCAAGCTTTAGAAGATGAATGAGGAAGTGAAAATGTTGGATAATAAAGATATTGCAACACCATCAAGAACGCGAGCGTTGTTAGATAAATATGGCTTTAATTTTAAAAAAAGTTTAGGACAGAACTTTTTAATAGATGTGAATATCATTAATAATATCATTGATGCAAGTGATATTGATGCACAAACTGGGGTGATTGAAATTGGTCCAGGTATGGGGTCATTGACAGAACAATTGGCCAGACATGCTAAAAGAGTATTGGCATTTGAAATTGATCAACGATTAATACCGGTATTAAATGATACATTATCACCTTATGATAATGTGACGGTGATTAATGAAGATATTTTAAAAGCGAATATTAAAAAAGCTGTTGAAAATCATTTACAAGATTGCGAAAAAATAATGGTTGTTGCAAACCTGCCGTACTATATTACGACGCCAATTTTATTAAATTTAATGCAACAAGATATACCAATTGATGGCTACGTGGTGATGATGCAAAAAGAAGTGGGCGAACGCTTAAATGCTGAAGTAGGTTCAAAAGCATATGGTTCATTATCAATTGTCGTACAATACTATACAGAGACTAGTAAAGTATTAACGGTACCTAAATCTGTATTTATGCCACCACCTAATGTTGATTCAATAGTTGTAAAACTGATGCAGAGAACTGAACCGTTAGTAACAGTAGATAACGAGGAAGCATTCTTTAAGTTAGCAAAAGCAGCATTTGCACAAAGAAGAAAGACAATTAACAATAACTATCAAAATTATTTTAAAGATGGTAAACAACACAAAGAAGTGATTTTACAATGGTTAGAACAAGCGGGTATTGATCCAAGACGTCGCGGTGAAACGCTATCTATTCAAGATTTTGCTAAATTGTATGAAGAAAAGAAAAAATTCCCTCAATTAGAAAATTAAATGATTGACAAAGCAAAGCACTATTGTTAAAATTTAAATTTTGTTTGACGAAAACGCTGCAAATATGGTATTATGTAACTTGTAGCGAGGTGGAGCAATATGCCAAAATCAATTTTGGACATCAAAAATTCTATTGATTGTCATGTAGGAAATCGTATTGTACTGAAAGCCAATGGAGGCCGTAAGAAAACAATAAAACGTTCTGGAATTTTAAAAGAAACATATCCGTCAGTTTTCATTGTTGAGTTAGATCAAGACAAACACAACTTTGAGAGAGTATCTTATACATACACTGATGTGTTAACTGAAAATGTTCAAGTTTCATTTGAAGAGGATAATCATCACGAATCAATTGCACACTAAATAAGACATATAGAGATGTTAGACGTTTCTTAGTATAAGAAGTAAATATTATGATAATTATTTGAGTGTTGGGCATTATGTTCAATACTCTTTTTATTTACAAAATGTTTAACACTGATGTTTCGCTTATAGATTTTTCAGTAAATGGATAATTGTATTTATAAACACAAATACAAGTAAATACTAAGTAATTAGATGGAGAAAATTACTTTTTTATTAAAAAAACACTAAAAAACAAATTAAAATGTCAAATATTAATTCTCTTTATGTTAAAATCATCATATTAAGATAACGAAAAGAGGGCGGAAAATGATATATGAAACGGCACCAGCCAAAATTAATTTTACGCTCGATACACTTTTTAAAAGAAATGATGGCTATCATGAGATTGAAATGATAATGACAACAGTTGATTTAAATGATCGTTTAACTTTTCATAAAAGAAAAGATCGAAAGATAGTTGTTGAGATTGAACATAATTATGTGCCTTCTAATCATAAAAATCTTGCATATCGTGCAGCGCAACTATTTATTGAGCAATATCAACTAAAGCAAGGTGTAACAATTTCTATCGATAAAGAAATACCTGTTTCTGCTGGCTTAGCTGGAGGTTCGGCTGATGCAGCAGCAACGTTAAGAGGATTGAATCGACTTTTTAATATAGGAGCGAGTTTGGAAGAATTAGCTCTACTAGGCAGTAAAATCGGGACAGATATTCCGTTTTGTATTTATAATAAAACTGCACTATGTACTGGAAGAGGAGAGAAAATCGAGTTTTTAAATAAACCACCTTCAGCTTGGGTGATTCTTGCTAAACCAAACTTAGGCATATCATCACCAGATATATTTAAGTTGATCAATTTAGATAAGCGTTACGACGTACATACGAAAATGTGTTACGAGGCCTTAGAAAATCGAGATTATCAACAATTATGTCAAAGTTTGTCTAATCGATTAGAGCCAATTTCTGTTTCAAAACACCCACAAATCGATAAATTAAAAAATAATATGTTGAAAAGTGGTGCAGATGGTGCGTTAATGAGTGGAAGCGGACCGACTGTGTATGGGCTAGCACGAAAAGAAAGCCAAGCAAAAAATATTTATAATGCAGTTAACGGTTGTTGTAATGAAGTGTACTTAGTTAGACTATTAGGATAGAAGGGTTGAAAAGATGAGATATAAACGAAGCGAGAGAATTGTTTTTATGACGCAATATTTGATGAACCATCCGAATAAATTGATTCCATTAACTTTTTTTGTGAAAAAATTTAAACAGGCGAAGTCTTCAATAAGTGAAGATGTCCAAATTATAAAAAATACATTCCAAAAAGAAAAGTTAGGTACAGTAATTACTACTGCTGGCGCAAGTGGTGGTGTTACGTATAAACCAATGATGAGTAAAGAAGAGGCGACTGAAGTTGTTAATGAGGTCATTACTCTATTAGAAGAGAAAGAACGTTTGTTACCTGGCGGGTATTTATTTTTATCAGATTTGGTAGGTAATCCATCGCTACTAAACAAAGTTGGTAAGTTAATTGCCAGTATTTACATGGAAGAAAAATTAGATGCTGTTGTTACCATTGCGACAAAAGGTATTTCATTGGCAAATGCGGTTGCTAATATTTTAAATTTACCAGTAGTAGTGATTAGAAAAGACAACAAGGTGACTGAAGGTTCTACAGTTTCAATTAATTACGTTTCAGGATCTTCAAGAAAAATAGAGACAATGGTACTTTCGAAGAGAACTTTAGCAGAAAATTCAAATGTTTTAGTTGTCGATGATTTTATGAGGGCTGGTGGCTCTATTAATGGTGTTATGAATTTAATGAATGAGTTTAAAGCCCATGTAAAAGGGGTATCAGTACTTGTAGAATCAAAAGAAGTTAAACAAAGATTGATTGAAGATTATACTTCCTTAGTGAAATTATCTGATGTAGATGAATATAATCAAGAGTTTAACGTAGAACCTGGCAACAGTTTATCTAAGTTTTCATAAAAGGAGTTTTAGTATTATGAAAATCATTAACACAACAAGATTACCGGAAGCACTTGGACCATATTCGCATGCAACAGTTGTAAATGGTATGGTTTATACTTCTGGTCAGATTCCATTGAATGTTGATGGGAAAATCGTAAGCGCTGATGTTCAAGCACAGACAAAACAAGTTTTAGAAAATTTAAAGATTGTTTTGGAAGAAGCAGGATCTGATTTGAATTCTGTTGCGAAAGCGACCATTTTCATTAAAGATATGAATGATTTCCAAAAAATAAATGAAGTGTATGGTCAATATTTTAATGAACACAAGCCAGCGCGTAGTTGTGTAGAGGTTGCGCGATTGCCAAAAGATGTGAAAGTAGAAATTGAATTAGTAAGTAAAATTAAGGAATTATAATTTTCGATTAATATGTTTAATCAAGCTTCTAAATAAAACAGAGAGATATATACTATAGGGGGGCTCACTACATGAAAGTGACAGATGTAAGACTTAGAAAAATACAAACAGATGGACGAATGAAAGCACTCGTTTCCATTACATTAGATGAAGCTTTCGTAATTCATGATTTACGTGTAATTGAAGGAAACTCTGGCTTGTTCGTTGCAATGCCAAGTAAACGTACACCAGATGGTGAATTCCGCGACATCGCGCATCCTATTAATTCAGATATGAGACAAGAAATTCAAGATGCAGTGATGAAAGTATATGATGAAACAGATGAAGTAGTACCAGATAAAAACGCTACATCAGAAGATTCAGAAGAAGCTTAATCAATTTTATATTTAGCGATGTAATACATTTGCAATAAGTTGATTTGATACTGTCGATAAAGCATAAAGCTTTGTCGGCAGTTTTTTTAGTTTGTATTAATGTTTTTTTATGAAATGAAAGGCTAATAAATATATACGTTAACAGATTATGATGATATGAAAATTATTGATTCATTGCTGATAAAAATTGCGTTTGAATGATGCTCGTATTTTTGAAGTAAGAAAAAGTTGTTTTTAAAATTACAACGAATTAAAAACAATACCTTTTATATGTTGAAAGAGTATTGCAGATTAAATTATAATAATGACGAAGTGTAAAATTTAATGGGGGTTAATGTTCATGCGAAGACACGCGATAATTTTGGCAGCAGGTAAAGGCACAAGAATGAAATCTAAAAAGTATAAAGTGCTACACGAGGTTGCTGGGAAACCTATGGTCGAACATGTATTGGAAAGTGTGAAAGGCTCTGGTGTCGATCAAGTTGTAACCATCGTAGGACATGGTGCTGAAAGTGTAAAAGGACATTTAGGCGAGCGTTCTTTATACAGTTTTCAAGAGGAACAACTCGGTACTGCGCATGCAGTGCAAATGGCGAAATCACACTTAGAAGACAAGGAAGGTACGACGATCGTTGTATGTGGTGATACACCGCTCATCACAAAGGAAACATTAGAAACATTGATTGCGCATCACGAGGATGCTAATGCTCAAGCAACTGTATTATCTGCATCGATTCAACAACCATATGGATACGGAAGAATCGTTCGAAATGCGTCAGGTCGTTTAGAACGCATAGTTGAAGAGAAAGATGCAACGCATGCTGAAAAGGATATTAATGAAATTAGTTCAGGTATTTTTGCGTTTAATAATAAAACGTTGTTTGAAAAATTAACACAAGTGAAAAATGATAATGCGCAAGGTGAATATTACCTCCCTGATGTATTGTCGTTAATTTTAAATGATGGCGGCATCGTAGAAGTCTATCGTACCAATGATGTTGAAGAAATCATGGGTGTAAATGATCGTGTAATGCTTAGTCAGGCTGAGAAGGCGATGCAACGTCGTACCAATCATTATCACATGTTAAATGGTGTGACAATCATCGATCCTGACAGCACTTTTATTGGTCCAGACGTTATAATTGGTAGTGATACAGTCATTGAACCAGGCGTACGAATTAATGGCCGTACAGAAATTGGCGAAGATGTTGTTATTGGTCAGTACTCTGAAATTAACAATAGTACGATTGAAAATGGTGCATGTATTCAACAGTCTGTTGTTAATGATGCTAGCGTAGGAGCGAATACTAAGGTCGGACCGTTTGCGCAATTGAGACCAGGCGCGCAATTAGGTGCAGATGTTAAGGTTGGAAATTTTGTAGAAATTAAAAAAGCAGATCTTAAAGATGGTGCCAAGGTTTCACATTTAAGTTATATTGGTGATGCTGTAATTGGCGAACGTACTAATATTGGTTGCGGAACGATTACAGTTAACTATGATGGTGAAAATAAATTTAAAACTATCGTCGGCAAAGATTCATTTGTAGGTTGCAATGTTAATTTAGTAGCACCTGTAACAATTGGTGATGCTGTATTGGTGGCAGCTGGTTCCACAATCACAGATGACGTACCAAATGACAGTTTAGCTGTGGCAAGAGCAAGACAAACAACAAAAGAAGGATATAGGAAATAATCATTTACGTATTTAAAATGGCTAGGATAAAAGGATAATCCTATGTAATATTAATGTAATCTTTATGATTTAATGATTCGCATAGTAATGGAGTTACATTTTATATATAATAGTAATTGCGTAAGTAAATAATTGGAGGACTATAAATGTTAAATAATGAATATAAGAATTCGTCATTAAAGATTTTTTCATTGAAAGGAAACGAAGCATTAGCGCAAGAAGTTGCTGACCAAGTAGGAATTGAACTAGGTAAATGTTCAGTTAAACGTTTTAGTGATGGAGAAATTCAAATTAATATCGAAGAGAGTATTCGTGGTTGTGACGTATTTATTATTCAACCAACATCATATCCTGTGAATCTACATTTAATGGAATTATTAATTATGATTGATGCTTGTAAACGTGCTTCTGCAGCAACAATCAATATTGTAGTGCCATATTATGGATATGCAAGACAAGATAGAAAAGCCCGTAGCCGTGAGCCAATCACTGCTAAATTAGTTGCAAACTTAATCGAAACAGCTGGCGCAACTCGTATGATTGCGTTAGACTTACATGCACCACAAATTCAAGGATTCTTTGATATTCCAATTGACCACTTAATGGGTGTGCCAATTCTTGCTAAACATTTCAAAGATGATCCGAATATTAACCCAGAAGAATGTGTCGTTGTTTCACCAGACCATGGCGGTGTTACACGTGCACGTAAATTAGCTGACATTTTAAAAACTCCAATTGCAATTATAGATAAACGTCGTCCTAGACCAAATGTTGCTGAAGTGATGAACATTGTTGGTGAGATTGAAGGACGTACGGCAATTATTATTGACGATATAATTGATACAGCAGGTACAATCACTTTAGCTGCACAAGCATTAAAAGATAAAGGTGCTAAAGAAGTATATGCTTGTTGTACACACCCTGTTTTATCAGGACCGGCTAAAGAACGTATCGAAAATTCTGCTATAAAAGAATTAATCGTAACAAACTCAATTCATTTAGATGAAGATCGCAAACCATCTAACACTAAAGAATTATCTGTTGCTGGTTTAATCGCACAAGCTATCATTCGTGTATACGAAAGAGAATCAGTTAGCGTATTATTTGACTAATATTTAAAAGGCGTTTGACGAACATATTCCAAACGTGTATAATAGTTTCGTTCGTGATTATACGAATAAATAAACACTTGCAAGCAACGATTATGTTGATGGGTAAGTGAGGTGCTCGTTTTGAGCAAAAATGAAAGGTGGAAATGAGAATGGCTTCATTAAAGTCAATCATCCGTCAAGGTAAACAAACACGTTCAGATCTTAAACAATTAAGAAAATCTGGTAAAGTACCAGCAGTAGTATACGGTTACGGTACTAAAAACGTGTCAGTTAAAGTTGATGAAGTAGAATTCATCAAAGTTATCCGTGAAGTAGGTCGTAACGGTGTTATCGAATTAGGCGTTGGCTCTAAAACTATCAAAGTTATGGTTGCAGACTACCAATTCGATCCACTTAAAAACCAAATTACTCACATTGACTTCTTAGCAATCAATATGAGTGAAGAACGTACTGTTGAAGTACCAGTTCAATTAGTTGGTGAAGCAGTAGGCGCTAAAGAAGGCGGCGTAGTTGAACAACCATTATTCAACTTAGAAGTAACTGCTACTCCAGACAATATTCCAGAAGCAATCGAAGTAGACATTACTGAATTAAACATTAACGACAGCTTAACTGTTGCTGATGTTAAAGTAACTGGCGACTTCAAAATCGAAAACGATTCAGCTGAATCAGTAGTAACAGTAGTTGCTCCAACTGAAGAACCAACTGAAGAAGAAATCGAAGCTATGGAAGGCGAACAACAAACTGAAGAACCAGAAGTTGTTGGCGAAAGCAAAGAAGACGAAGAAAAAACTGAAGAGTAATTTTAATCTGTTACATTAAAGTTTTTATACTTTGTTTAACAAGCACTGTGCTTATTTTAATATAAGCATGGTGCTTTTTGTGTTATTATAAAGCTTAATTAAACTTTATTGCTTTGTACTAAAGTTAAATTAATTTTAGTGAGTAAAAGACATTAAACTCAACAATGATACATCATAAAAATTTTAATGTACTTGATTTTAAAATACATACTTACTAAGCTAAAGAATAATGATAATTGATGGCAATGGCGGAAAATAGATGTTGTCATTATAATAATAAATGAAACAATTATGTTGGAGGTAAACACGCATGAAATGTATTGTAGGTCTAGGTAATATAGGTAAACGTTTTGAACTTACAAGACATAATATCGGCTTTGAAGTCGTTGATTATATTTTAGAGAAAAATAATTTTTCATTAGATAAACAAAAGTTTAAAGGTGCATATACAATTGAACGAATGAACGGAGATAAAGTGTTATTTATCGAACCAATGACAATGATGAATTTGTCAGGTGAAGCAGTTGCACCGATTATGGATTATTATAATGTTAATCCAGAAGATTTAATTGTCTTATATGATGATTTAGATTTAGAACAAGGACAAGTTCGCTTAAGACAAAAAGGAAGTGCGGGCGGTCACAATGGTATGAAATCAATTATTAAAATGCTTGGTACAGACCAATTTAAACGTATTCGTATTGGTGTGGGAAGACCAACAAATGGTATGACGGTACCTGATTATGTTTTACAACGCTTTTCAAATGATGAAATGGTAACGATGGAAAAAGTTATCGAACACGCAGCACGCGCAATTGAAAAGTTTGTTGAAACATCAAGATTTGACCATGTTATGAATGAATTTAATGGTGAAGTGAAATAATGACAATATTGACAACACTTATAAAAGAAGATAATCATTTTCAAGACCTTAATCAGGTATTTGGACAAGCAAACACACTAGTAACTGGTCTTTCCCCGTCAGCTAAAGTGACTATGATTGCTGAAAAATATGCACAAAGTAATCAACAGTTATTATTAATTACCAATAATTTATACCAAGCAGATAAATTAGAAACAGATTTACTTCAATTTGTAGATGCTGAAGAATTGTATAAGTATCCTGTGCAAGATATTATGACCGAAGAGTTTTCAACACAAAGCCCTCAACTGATGAGTGAACGTATTAGAACTTTAACTGCGTTAGCTCAAGGTAAGAAAGGGTTATTTATCGTTCCTTTAAATGGTTTGAAAAAGTGGTTAACTCCTGTTGAAATGTGGCAAAATCACCAAATGACATTGCGTGTTGGTGAGGATATCGATGTGGACCAATTTCTTAACAAATTAGTTAATATGGGGTACAAGCGGGAACCCGTGGTATCGCATATTGGTGAATTCTCATTGCGAGGAGGTATTATCGACATCTTTCCGCTAATTGGGGAACCAATCAGAATTGAGCTATTTGATACCGAAATTGATTCTATTCGGGATTTTGATGTTGAAACGCAGCGTTCAAAAGATAATATTAAAGAAGTCGATATAACAACTGCAAGTGATTATATCATTACTGAAGAAGTGATTAGACATCTTAAAGAAGAGTTAAAAAGTGCATATGAAAATACAAGACCCAAAATAGATAAATCAGTGCGCAATGATCTGAAAGAAACGTATGAAAGCTTTAAATTATTCGAAAGTACATACTTTGATCATCAAATACTACGTCGTTTAGTAGCGTTTATGTATGAAACACCTTCGACAATTATTGATTATTTCCAAAAAGATGCAATCATTGCGGTTGATGAATTTAATCGTATTAAAGAAACTGAAGAAAGTTTAACAGTAGAGTCTGATTCGTTTATTAGCAATATTATTGAAAGTGGTAATGGATTTATAGGACAAAATTTTATAAAATATGATGATTTTGAAACATTGATTGAAGGCTATCCTGTCACTTATTTTTCATTATTCGCTACAACAATGCCGATAAAACTAAATCATATTATTAAATTTTCATGTAAACCTGTCCAACAATTTTATGGGCAATATGATATTATGCGTTCTGAATTTCAACGATATGTTAATCAAAACTATCATATCGTGGTTTTGGTCGAAACCGAAACTAAAGTTGAACGTATGCAAGCGATGTTAAGAGAAATGCATATTCCATCAATAACAAAATTGCATCGCTCAATGTCATCGGGGCAAGCAGTGATTATTGAAGGCAGTTTATCTGAAGGATTTGAACTACCTGATATGGGATTAGTTGTCATTACTGAGCGTGAGCTTTTTAAATCAAAACAGAAAAAGCAACGAAAACGTACGAAAGCTATCTCAAATGCTGAAAAAATTAAGTCTTACCAAGATTTAAATGTGGGAGATTATATTGTTCATGTGCATCATGGTGTTGGTAGATATTTAGGTGTTGAGACGCTCGAAGTAGGGCAAACACATCGTGATTATATTAAATTGCAATATAAAGGTACGGATCAACTATTTGTTCCAGTAGATCAAATGGATCAAGTTCAAAAATATGTAGCTTCGGAAGATAAGACGCCAAAATTAAATAAACTCGGTGGCAGTGAATGGAAAAAAACAAAAGCTAAAGTTCAACAAAGTGTTGAAGATATTGCTGAAGAGTTGATTGATTTATATAAAGAAAGAGAAATGGCAGAAGGTTATCAATATGGGGAAGACACAGCTGAGCAAACAACATTTGAATTAGATTTTCCATATGAACTTACGCCTGACCAAGCGAAATCTATCGATGAAATTAAAGATGACATGCAAAAATCGCGTCCAATGGATCGCTTGCTATGTGGTGATGTTGGTTATGGTAAAACTGAAGTTGCAGTGAGAGCAGCATTCAAAGCTGTAATGGAAGGAAAGCAGGTTGCATTTTTAGTTCCTACAACTATTTTAGCTCAACAACATTATGAGACGTTAATTGAGCGTATGCAGGATTTTCCTGTTGAAATTCAATTAATGAGTCGTTTTAGAACGCCTAAAGAGATAAAACAAACTAAGGAAGGACTTAAAACTGGGTTTGTTGACATAGTGGTTGGTACACACAAATTACTTAGTAAAGATATACAGTATAAAGATTTAGGGCTGTTGATTGTAGATGAAGAACAACGATTTGGTGTACGCCATAAAGAGCGTATTAAAACATTAAAACATAATGTAGATGTACTAACTTTGACTGCAACTCCAATACCTAGAACATTGCATATGAGTATGCTAGGTGTGCGCGATTTGTCAGTGATTGAAACGCCGCCAGAAAATCGTTTCCCAGTTCAAACATATGTATTAGAACAGAACATGAGTTTTATCAAAGAAGCTTTAGAAAGAGAACTATCTCGTGATGGCCAAGTATTTTATCTTTATAATAAAGTGCAATCCATTTATGAAAAACGAGAACAACTCCAGATGTTAATGCCAGATGCTAACATTGCAGTTGCTCATGGACAAATGACAGAGCGCGATTTAGAAGAAACGATGTTAAGTTTTATCAATAATGAATATGATATTTTAGTAACGACGACGATTATTGAAACAGGTGTCGATGTCCCAAATGCAAATACTTTGATCATTGAAGATGCAGATCGCTTTGGATTGAGTCAGTTGTATCAATTAAGAGGTCGTGTTGGTCGTTCAAGTCGTATTGGTTATGCATACTTCTTACATCCAGCAAATAAGGTACTAACTGAGACTGCAGAAGATCGATTACAAGCGATTAAAGAATTTACGGAGTTAGGCTCAGGATTTAAGATTGCGATGCGTGATTTGAACATTCGTGGTGCTGGTAATTTGTTAGGTAAACAACAGCACGGCTTTATTGATACAGTTGGATTTGATTTGTACAGTCAAATGTTAGAAGAAGCTGTAAATGAAAAACGTGGTATTAAGGAACCAGAATCTGAGGTGCCAGAAGTCGAAGTTGATTTAAACTTGGATGCATATTTGCCAACAGAATATATTGCAAATGAACAAGCTAAAATTGAAATTTATAAAAAGCTACGAAAAACTGAAACATTTGATCAAATTATCGACATTAAAGATGAATTAATTGATCGTTTCAATGATTATCCTGTTGAAGTAGCACGTTTGCTTGATATAGTGGAAATAAAAGTACACGCATTACATTCAGGTATCACGTTGATTAAAGATAAAGGGAAAATAATTGATATTCATTTATCTGTAAAAGCCACTGAAAATATTGATGGCGAAGTGCTTTTCAAAGCAACACAACCTTTAGGTAGAACAATGAAGGTTGGTGTTCAAAATAATGCAATGACAATTACTTTAACGAAACAAAATCAATGGCTTGATAGTTTGAAGTTCTTAGTTAAGTGCATTGAAGAAAGTATGAGAATCAGTGATGAAGCATAAAGAAGCATTTAATGGCGTTGTCGTGTTAACTGCTGCATTAATTGTCATTAAAATTCTGAGTGCTGTATATCGAATTCCATATCAAAATATATTAGGCGATACAGGTTTGTATGCATATCAACAAGTGTATCCAATTGTAGCATTAGGAATGATATTATCGATGAATGCCATTCCTAGTGCAATTACACAAAATATAGGGAAGTATCATAGTGACGAGGCATATGCAAAAGCGGTCGCTTATATACAATTAGTTGGTATATTATTATTTATTGCTATTTTTGTGTTTGCGAGCAATATTGCACATATGATGGGTGATAGCCATTTAACACCTATGATTCAAGCTGCAAGTTTTAGCTTTATATTTATAGGTATGCTTGGCGTGTTAAGAGGTTATTATCAATCTGCAAATAATATGACAGTTCCGGCTATTTCCCAGGTTATAGAACAAGTTATACGAGTAGGTATTATTATTGTTACTATTGTTGTTTTTGTAGATAGAGGTTGGACGATATATGAAGCGGGAACAATTGCTATTTTAGCATCAACGATAGGTTTTTTCGGTTCTTCAATTTATTTAGTAGCGCACCGACCTTTTAAGTTTAAAATGGTAAATAACACTGCAAAGATCGTTTGGAAACAGTTCGCACTTTCGGTTTTGATTTTCGCTATCAGTCAATTAATCGTAATTTTATGGCAAGTGATTGATAGCGTTACTATTATTAAGTCACTTCAAGCGATACGCGTGCCATTCGATGTTGCCATAACCGAAAAAGGAGTCTATGACCGTGGTGCATCATTTATTCAGATGGGATTGATTGTAACTACAACATTTAGTTTTGCGCTCATTCCTCTGTTAAGTGAGGCAATCAAAATGAATAATCAGGTACTTATGAATCGTTATGCAAATGCGTCATTAAAGATTACGATTTTAATAAGTACAGCAGCGGGAATAGGATTAATTAATTTATTGCCTTTAATGAACGGTGTGTTTTTTAAGACGAATGATTTAACCTTAACGTTAAGCGTTTATATGATTACGGTCATTTGTGTATCATTAATTATGATGGATATGGCATTATTACAAGCTCAACATGCTGTGAGACCTATTTTTGTTGGTATGACGGCAGGATTGGTTATTAAATTTATACTTAATATCATTTTGATTCGTTTAAGTGGCATTATTGGTGCGAGCATGAGTACTGTTGTATCATTAATTATATTCGGTACGATTATCCATATTGCTGTCACGAGAAAATACCACTTACATGCGATGAGACGATTTTTTATCAATGTTGTTTTAGGTATGGTATTTATGTCGATAGTTGTTCAATGCGTGTTAAACATAGTGACAACACACGGTAGAATCACTGGACTCATTGAATTATTATGTGCAGCAGTATTAGGTATCATTGCATTGTTTTTCTATATTTTTAGATTTAATGTTTTGACATATAAAGAGTTAACTTATTTACCATTTGGTTCAAAGTTGTATCAAATTAAGAAAGGAAGACGTTGATGGCACATACCATTACGATTGTTGGCTTAGGAAACTATGGCATTGATGATTTGCCGCTAGGGATATATAAATTTTTAAAGACACAAGATAAAGTTTATGCAAGAACGTTAGATCATCCAGTTATAGAATCATTGCAAGATGAATTAACATTTCAGAGTTTTGACCATGTTTATGAAACACATGACCAATTTGAAGATGTCTATAATGATATTGTGGCGCAATTGGTTGAAGCTGCTAATGAAAAAGATATTGTCTATGCGGTTCCGGGTCACCCTAGAGTTGCTGAGACAACTACAGTGAAATTACTGGCTTTAGCAAAGGACAATACTGATATAGATGTGAAAGTTTTAGGTGGGAAAAGCTTTATTGATGATGTTTTTGAAGCAGTTAATGTAGATCCGAATGATGGCTTCACACTGTTAGATGCGACATCATTACAAGAAGTAACACTTAATGTTAGAACGCATACATTGATTACGCAAGTTTATAGTGCAATGGTTGCTGCTAATTTGAAAATCACTTTAATGGAACGATATCCTGATGATTACCCTGTTCAAATTGTCACTGGTGCACGAAGCGATGGTGCGGATAACGTTGTGACATGCCCATTATATGAATTGGATCATGATGAAAATGCATTCAATAATTTGACGAGTGTATTCGTACCAAAAATCACAACACCGACATATTTGTATCATGACTTTGATTTTGCAACGGAAGTGATTGATACTTTAGTTGATGAAGATAAGGGTTGTCCATGGGATAAAGTGCAAACGCATGAAACGCTTAAACGTTATTTACTTGAAGAAACATTTGAATTGTTCGAAGCTATTGACAATGAAGATGATTGGCATATGATTGAAGAACTAGGAGATATTTTATTACAAGTGTTATTGCATACTAGTATTGGTAAAAAAGAAGGGTATATCGACATTAAAGAAGTGATTACAAGTCTTAATGCTAAAATGATTCGTAGACACCCACACATATTTGGTGATGCTAATGCTGAAACTATCGATGACTTAAAAGAAATTTGGTCTAAGGCGAAAGATGCTGAAGGTAAACAGCCAAGAGTTAAATTTGAAAAAGTATTTGCAGAGCATTTTTTAAATTTATATGAGAAGACGAAGGATAAGTCATTTGATGAGGCCGCGTTAAAGCAGTGGCTAGAAAAAGGGGAGAGTAATACATGAGATTAGATAAATATTTAAAAGTATCACGGTTAATAAAGCGACGTACGCTAGCAAAAGAGGTAAGTGATCAAGGTAGAATTACAATAAATGGTAATGTTGCTAAAGCTGGATCGGATGTTAAAGTTGAAGATGTGCTGACGATTCGCTTTGGTCAAAAATTAGTAACAGTTAAAGTAACTGCATTAAATGAACATGCATCTAAAGATAACGCGAAGGGCATGTATGAAATCATTGAAGAGCGTCGACTTGAAGAAGCGTAAATTGGAGGTGACAAGCAATGAAAAATAAAGTAGAACATATAGAAAATCAGTACACGTCGCAAGAGAACAAGAAAAAACAACGTCAAAAAATGAAAATGCGTGTTGTTCGTAGGCGTATTACAGTATTTGCGGGCGTATTACTTGCGATAATTGTTGTTTTATCAATCTTGCTTGTTGTCCAAAAACATCGCAATGATATTGATGCACAGGAGCGAAAAGCGAAAGAAGCACAGTTTCAAAAGCAACAAAATGAAGAAATTGCGTTAAAAGAAAAGTTGAATAATCTGAATGACAAAGATTACATTGAAAAAATTGCGCGTGATGATTATTACTTAAGCAACAAAGGTGAAGTGATTTTTAGGTTGCCAGAAGACAAAGATTCGTCTAGCTCAAAATCTTCGAAAAAATAAATCCAAATTGATTCAAAATTATCCGAGTATAGACATTGTGAAAAAATCCAAACAAGGATATAATAAGGGAAAATCGAATCAAATCGGGAGGATTTATTTAACATATGTCAATCGAAGTTGGAAATAAGCTTAAAGGTAAAGTCACTGGTATTAAAAAGTTTGGTGCATTCGTAGAATTACCTGAAGGAAAAAGTGGTTTAGTTCACATTAGTGAAGTCGCAGATAATTATGTTGAAAACGTAGAAGAGCACCTTTCTGTTGGTGATGAAGTAGACGTAAAAGTATTATCTATTGCTGATGATGGAAAAATTAGTCTTTCAATTAAGAAAGCTAAAGACCGTCCACGTAGACAACATACGAGTAAACCAAGTCATCAAAAACCAGTGCAAAAAGCCGAAGATTTTGAAAAGAAATTAAGCAATTTCTTAAAAGATAGTGAAGATAAATTAACTTCAATCAAACGTCAAACAGAATCTAGACGCGGTGGCAAAGGTTCTAGACGTTAATTAAAATAAATAAAGACTGTTTCGATAAGGAATATATTTAGAATGATGCGTATCGAATAATCGATTGCAGCGTTAGACAATCTAAGACTGTTTCTTAAATAAGGAGCAGTCTCTTTTATTTGTAATGATATAACTAAGACTTATACCATTTTTGAAAATTGTAAAAGTGAGGTGATGTTATGCAGTTAAATAGTAATGGTTGGCATGTTGATGACCATATTGTTGTCGCTGTTTCTACAGGTATTGATAGTATGTGTTTATTGTATCAACTACTAAATGATTATAAAGATAGTTATAGAAAACTAACATGTTTACATGTCAATCATGGCGTTAGGTCAGCTTCAATCGAGGAAGCCAGATTTTTAGAAGCATACTGCGAACGTCATCACATCGATTTACATATCAAAAAGTTGGATTTGTCGCATAGTCTCAATCGAAATAACAGCATTCAGAATGAAGCTCGAATTAAACGTTACGAATGGTTTGATGAAATGATGAATGTATTAGAAGCGGATGTATTGCTAACGGCGCATCATTTGGATGATCAATTAGAAACTATTATGTATCGCATTTTTAATGGGAAATCAACGCGTAATAAACTAGGATTTGATGAGTTGTCGAAGCGGAAAGGTTATCAGATTTATCGACCACTTTTAGCTGTCTCTAAAAAAGAAATAAAACAATTCCAAGAGAGATATCATATACCATATTTTGAAGATGAATCTAATAAAGATAACAAATATGTTAGAAATGATATTCGTAATAGAATTATTCCAGCTATTGATGAAAATAATCAACTTAAAGTATCGCATTTATTAAAATTAAAACAATGGCATGATGAACAATATGATATTTTGCAATATTCAGCTAAACAATTTATTCAAGAATTTGTGAAGTTTGATGAACAGTCAAAATATTTAGAGGTTTCTAGACAAGCTTTTAATAACTTACCAAACTCATTAAAGATGGTTGTGTTGGATTGCCTATTATCAAAGTATTATGAGTTGTTTAATATTAGTGCTAAAACATACGAAGAGTGGTTTAAACAATTTAGTAGTAAGAAAGCACAATTCAGTATTAATCTCACGGATAAATGGATAATTCAAATCGCATATGGTAAATTAATAATAATGGCTAAAAATAATGGCGATACATATTTTAGAGTTCAAACTATTGAAAAGCCAGGTAATTATATTTTTAACAAATATCGATTAGAGATACATTCTAATTTACCAAAATGTTTATTTCCGCTTTCAGTGAGAACACGACAAAGTGGCGATACATTTAAACTGAATGGGCGCGATGGTTATAAGAAAGTGAATCGTCTGTTTATAGATTGTAAAGTGCAACAGTGGGTTCGGGATCAAATGCCAATCGTATTGGATAAACAACAGCGCATTATTGCGGTAGGAGATTTATATCAACAACAAACAATAAAACAATGGATTATAATTAGTAAAAATGGAGATGAATAGCGTTATGCATAATGATTTGAAAGAAGTATTGTTAACTGAAGAAGATATTCAAAATATCTGTAAGGAATTGGGAGCACAATTAACAAAGGATTATCAAGGTAAACCATTAGTATGCGTGGGTATCTTAAAAGGCTCAGCAATGTTTATGTCAGATTTAATTAAACGAATTGATACACATTTATCAATTGATTTCATGGATGTTTCTAGTTATCACGGAGGCACTGAGTCAACTGGTGAAGTTCAAATCATTAAAGATTTAGGTTCTTCTATTGAAAATAAAGACGTATTAATTATTGAAGATATCTTAGAGACTGGTACTACACTTAAGTCAATTACTGAATTATTACAATCTAGAAAAGTTAATTCATTAGAAATAGTTACTTTATTAGATAAACCAAACCGTCGTAAAGCGGACATTGAAGCTAAGTATGTAGGTAAAAAAATACCAGATGAATTTGTTGTTGGTTACGGTTTAGATTATCGTGAATTATACCGAAACTTACCATATATCGGTACGTTAAAACCTGAAGTGTATTCAAATTAATTTTTTAATCAATTTCAGTTATTATTACTATGCGTTTGAGAAATAATAGTGTAGACTCAAAAATATGAAAAATGTATTTCATATATATTTAATTTTAGACAAGACATATGTCTTAAAAAGTTGGAAAATATAGAGATTGATAAAACTAACACAGGGTGTGAATGACATTGATGTTAAGCTCAATTACTAGCTTATAAAACATGTCATATGTTACAATTTTTGTTAGTTTTATTATGGGAAGTAGGAGGAAATGACGCATGCAGAAAGCTTTTCGCAATGTGCTAGTTATCGTAATAATAGGCGTTATTATTTTTGGTCTATTTTCATATTTAAACGGTAATGGAAATATGCCGAAACAGCTTACATATAATCAATTTACAGAGAAGTTGGAAAAAGGTGACCTTAAAACTTTAGAAATCCAACCACAACAAAATGTCTATATGGTAAGTGGTAAAACGAAAAATGATGAAGACTATTCATCAACTATTTTATATAACAACGAAAAAGAATTACAAAAAATTACTGATGCTGCTAAAAAGCAAAACGGTGTAAAATTAACGATTAAAGAAGAAGAAAAACAAAGTGTCTTTGTGAGTATACTTTCAACATTAATTCCAGTTGTAGTCATAGCGTTATTATTTATTTTCTTCCTAAGCCAAGCGCAAGGTGGCGGTAGTGGCGGTCGTATGATGAACTTTGGTAAATCTAAAGCAAAAATGTACGATAATAATAAACGTCGTGTTCGTTTCTCTGATGTAGCAGGGGCAGATGAAGAAAAACAAGAATTAATTGAAATTGTTGATTTCTTGAAAGATAATAAAAAATTCAAAGAAATGGGATCTAGGATTCCTAAAGGTGTCTTACTTGTTGGACCTCCAGGTACTGGTAAAACATTACTTGCTAGAGCGGTTGCAGGTGAAGCAGGCGCACCATTCTTCTCTATTAGTGGTTCAGACTTTGTAGAGATGTTTGTTGGTGTTGGTGCGAGCCGTGTTCGTGACTTATTCGATAATGCTAAGAAAAACGCGCCTTGTATCATCTTTATCGATGAGATTGATGCTGTTGGTCGTCAACGTGGTGCAGGTGTTGGTGGCGGTCATGATGAACGTGAACAAACCCTAAACCAATTATTAGTTGAAATGGATGGATTCGGTGAAAATGAAGGTATCATTATGATAGCTGCTACAAACCGTCCTGATATCCTTGACCCAGCCTTATTACGTCCAGGTCGTTTTGATAGACAAATTCAAGTTGGTCGTCCAGATGTGAAAGGCCGTGAAGCAATTCTTCATGTTCATGCTAAAAATAAACCACTTGATGAAACGGTTGATTTAAAAGCAATTTCACAACGTACACCTGGTTTCTCAGGTGCTGATTTAGAGAACTTATTAAATGAAGCATCTTTAATTGCTGTACGTGAAGGTAAAAAGAAAATTGACATGAGAGATATCGAAGAGGCAACGGATAGAGTTATAGCTGGACCTGCTAAGAAATCTCGAGTTATTTCTAAGAAAGAACGTAATATTGTTGCTCATCACGAAGCTGGTCATACAATTATCGGTATGGTACTTGATGAGGCAGAAGTAGTGCATAAAGTTACTATTGTTCCACGTGGACAAGCAGGTGGTTATGCAATGATGCTACCTAAACAAGATCGTTTCTTAATGACTGAACAAGAGTTATTAGATAAAATCTGTGGTTTACTTGGTGGACGTGTATCAGAAGATATTAACTTTAACGAAGTATCAACAGGTGCTTCAAATGACTTCGAACGTGCAACACAAATCGCACGCTCAATGGTTACGCAATATGGTATGAGTAAAAAATTAGGACCATTACAGTTCGGTCATAGCAATGGTCAAGTATTCTTAGGCAAAGATATGCAAGGTGAGCCTAATTATTCAAGCCAAATCGCATATGAAATTGATAAAGAAGTTCAACGAATCGTTAAAGAACAATACGAACGTTGTAAACAAATTTTATTAGAGCACAAAGAACAATTAATTTTAATTGCTGAAACATTATTAACAGAAGAAACATTAGTTGCTGAACAAATTCAATCATTATTCTACGAAGGTAAATTACCTGAAATTGATTATGATGCAGCTAAAGTTGTTAAAGATGAAGATTCTGAATTTAATGATGGTAAATTCGGTAAATCTTATGAAGAGATTCGTAAAGAGCAATTAGAAGATGGACAACGTGACGAAAGTGAAGATCGTAAAGAAGAAAAAGATATTGCTGAGGATAAAAAAGAAGCTGATAAATCTGATGAAAAAGATGAACCAGCACATCGACAAGCCCCAAATATCGAAAAACTTTACGATCCAAATAACCCAGACAATAAATAATCGATTATATTCAGTACCTCTTTCTATGATAAAGTTATAGAAAGAGGTACTTTTATGATTTAAGGAATACGAGCCTGAGACATAAATCAATGTTCAATGCTCTACAAAGTTGTATTGGCAGTAGTTGACTGAACGAAAATGCGCTTGTAACAAGCTTTTTTCAATTCTAGTCGGGGCCCCAAACAAAGAGAAATTGGATTCCCAATTTCTACAGGCAATGCGAGTTGGGGTGTGGGCCCCAACTCAGAAGCTGACCAAAAGTCAGCTTACGATAATGTGCAAGTTGGGGTGTGGGCCCCAACATAGAAGCTGTCGGAAAGTCAGCATACAATAATGTGCAAGTTGGCGGGGCCCCAACACAGAGAATTTCGAAATGAAATTCTACAGACAATGCAAGTTGGGGTGGGGGCCCCAACACAGAGGATTTCGAAAAGAAATTCTACAGACAATGCAAGTTGGGGTGGGACGACGAAATAAATTCTTTGAAAATATCATTTCTCTCCCACTCCCATTATGGCACGAATAATTAATAATCAAACAAGTTGCTTCATTATTTAGAATGATGGGTGTAGAATAAGTACAATTGTTGCATTTTATGAAGTAAAGTAATTTTTAAAATATAGAGTAATAGAGGAGATTGAAATAATGACACACGATTATATTGTTAAAGCATTAGCATTTGATGGGGAGATTAGGGCTTATGCTGCTTTGACAACTGAAACTGTTCAAGAAGCACAAACGAGACATTATACATGGCCGACAGCATCTGCTGCAATGGGAAGAACAATGACAGCAACAGCTATGATGGGCGCAATGTTGAAAGGTGATCAAAAATTAACTGTCACTGTAGATGGCCAAGGACCTATTGGACGAATTATTGCCGATGCAAATGCTAAAGGCGAGGTGCGTGCTTATGTAGACCATCCACAAACTCATTTTCCATTAAATGAGCAAGGTAAACTTGATGTAAGACGAGCAGTAGGGACAAATGGATCTATTATGGTTGTTAAAGACGTTGGAATGAAAGACTATTTCTCTGGAGCAAGTCCAATTGTTTCAGGAGAACTTGGTGAAGATTTTACTTATTATTATGCTACAAGTGAACAAACACCTTCATCGGTAGGTCTTGGTGTATTGGTAAATCCTGATAATACGATTAAAGCAGCAGGAGGATTTATCATTCAAGTTATGCCAGGTGCCAAAGATGAAACAATTTCAAAATTAGAAAAAGCAATTAGTGAAATGACGCCAGTTTCTAAATTAATTGAACAAGGATTAACGCCAGAAGGATTACTAAACGAAATCTTAGGTGAAGACCATGTGCAAATTTTAGAGAAAATGCCTGTTCAATTTGAATGTAATTGTAGTCATGAGAAATTTTTAAATGCTATTAAAGGATTGGGCGAGGCTGAGATTCAAAATATGATTAAAGAAGATCATGGTGCTGAAGCAGTATGTCATTTCTGTGGAAATAAATATAAATATACTGAAGAAGAATTAAACGTGTTGCTAGAAAGTTTAGCGTAATTTAATTTAAATCAATACGCTAAAATGTTTATTTTTAGCGGTTTAGTGAAATGTAGAACTAAATAGTTGTATAATCCTTATTGATTTTGTTTGCTTTCTAGAATTTATTTGATAAAATAATTCTATATCCGATAAATAAACTAAGATTTCAACAACTAACTAAAAAGGAGTGTTCTTAATGGCACAAAAACCAGTAGATAATATTACTCAAATTATTGGCGGTACACCGGTAGTCAAATTGAGAAATGTAGTAGATGACAATGCAGCAGATGTTTATGTAAAATTGGAATATCAAAATCCAGGTGGTTCTGTAAAGGATAGAATTGCTTTAGCAATGATTGAAAAAGCAGAGCGAGAAGGTAAAATTAAACCTGGCGATACAATTGTAGAACCAACAAGTGGTAATACAGGTATCGGTTTAGCATTTGTATGTGCTGCTAAAGGATATAAAGCAGTATTTACTATGCCTGAAACAATGAGCCAAGAGCGTCGTAATTTATTAAAAGCATACGGTGCGGAATTAGTTTTAACGCCTGGATCAGAAGCGATGAAAGGTGCAATTAAAAAAGCTAAAGAATTAAAAGAAGAACATGGTTACTTCGAGCCACAACAATTTGAAAACCCTGCGAACCCTGAAGTTCATGAGTTAACTACAGGTCCTGAGTTATTACAACAATTTGAAGGGAAAACTATCGATGCGTTCCTAGCTGGTGTTGGTACTGGTGGTACGTTATCTGGTGTAGGTAAAGTTCTGAAAAAAGAATATCCTAACATCGAAATTGTTGCTATAGAGCCTGAGGCTTCTCCAGTATTGAGCGGTGGTGAGCCAGGTCCACATAAATTACAAGGTTTAGGTGCTGGATTTATTCCAGGTACTTTGAATACAGAAATCTATGACAGTATTATTAAAGTAGGAAATGATACAGCGATGGAAATGTCTCGTCGAGTTGCTAAAGAGGAAGGTATTTTAGCAGGTATTTCATCAGGTGCTGCGATTTATGCTGCCATTCAAAAAGCAAAAGAATTAGGAAAAGGTAAAACAGTAGTAACAGTATTGCCGAGTAATGGTGAGCGCTACTTATCAACACCTTTATATTCATTCGATGACTAATTAAAGTCATTTAAAAGAGTGAGTTATCTTTTTGAGATAACTTGCTCTTTTTTTCTACCATGTATAATTTTAAAAATATGAGCGTTAAATTAAACATTTTTCTGATAAAAACATCCAGTGAATGATAAGATAATAAACGTACATACTAATAACTAGTAAATCGCAGAAGTAAATTTTATTAGAGTTAAACAATACATAATTAAAGGGTGGTTAACATGACTAAAACAAAAATTATGGGCATATTAAACGTCACACCTGATTCATTCTCAGATGGTGGAAAATTTAATAATGTTGAATCAGCAGTAACTAGAGTGAAAGCGATGATGGATGAAGGTGCTGACATTATAGATGTTGGAGGTGTTTCAACGAGACCCGGCCATGAAATGATTTCATTAGAAGAAGAGCTGAACAGAGTATTACCTGTTGTTGAAGCTATTGTCGGTTTTGATGTAAAAATTTCGGTTGATACTTTTCGTAGTGAAGTTGCTGAAGCTTGTTTAAAGCTAGGTGTTGATATTATTAATGATCAATGGGCAGGCCTTTATGATCATCGCATGTTTCAAGTTGTAGCCAAATACGATGCGGAAATTGTTTTAATGCATAATGGCAATGGTAATCGTGATGAACCGGTTGTCGAAGAAATGTTAACATCTTTGTTAGCACAAGCACATCAAGCTAAAATAGCTGGTATACCTTCAAATAAAATTTGGCTAGATCCAGGTATAGGTTTCGCTAAAACTAGAAATGAAGAAGCCGAAGTTATGGCAAGACTGGATGAACTTGTTGCAACAGAATATCCAGTTTTATTAGCGACTAGCCGGAAACGTTTCACTAAAGAGATGATGGGTTATGATACAACACCGGTTGAAAGAGATGAAGTAACTGCAGCTACGACTGCATATGGTATTATGAAAGGCGTTAGAGCGGTACGCGTTCATAATGTCGAGTTGAATGCTAAATTAGCTAAAGGTATAGATTTTTTAAAGGAGAATGAAAATGCAAGACACAATCTTTCTTAAAGGTATGCGCTTTTATGGATATCATGGTGCTTTATCAGCTGAAAATGAAATAGGGCAAATTTTCAAAGTGGATGTAACTTTGAAAGTAGACTTAGCTGAAGCTGGTCGTACTGATAATGTTATTGATACAGTTCATTATGGTGAAGTGTTCGAAGAGGTTAAATCAATTATGGAAGGTAAGGCCGTTAATTTACTTGAGCATCTAGCTGAACGTATTGCAAATCGTATAAATTCACAATATAATCGTGTAATGGAAACGAAAGTGAGAATTACTAAAGAAAACCCACCGATTCCGGGTCATTATGATGGAGTAGGTATCGAAATAGTGAGGGAGAATAAATGATTCAAGCATACTTAGGGTTAGGTAGTAATATTGGCGATAGAGAAAGCCAGTTAAACGATGCTATAAAGATTTTGAATGAATATGATGGTATTAATGTATTTAATATTTCTCCGATTTATGAAACAGCACCAGTTGGGTATACTGAGCAACCTAACTTTTTAAATTTGTGTGTTGAAATTCAAACAACACTCACAGTATTACAACTGTTGGAATGTTGTTTGAAGACAGAAGAATGTTTACACCGTGTTAGAAAGGAACGATGGGGTCCTAGAACTTTAGATGTGGATATTTTGTTGTATGGAGAAGAAATGATAGATCTACCAAAACTGTCGGTGCCACATCCGAGAATGAATGAACGTGCATTTGTTTTAATCCCATTAAATGATATAGCAGCAAATGTCATAGAACCACGTTCGAAATTGAAAGTGAAAGATTTAGTTTTTGTCGATGACAGTGTAAAGAGATATAAATAATGTATTGTTGAGAACATTCATATTTATTGGGAATAGATGATTGATTATTGGAGATGTTTCCGCATTTTGATTATCTCTAAATGCATTTGATTTCGAATTAGTATATGATGATTTAGTATGTGTTAGAATTAAGTTATTTCATAAAATCAAAGTAAGCAATATTTGATAAATTGCTGTAATTTATTTGGGGTTTTGTTGAAGTTTGTGGAAGATAATTTTTATACATTTACTTAGGGTTGTATTAATGATAATCGTATTTTAAATGAATAAGTAATTCATAAACGAAAACAGAAATTGCTTTATTACATTTACAACCTCTTGTAAAATTAAAAAAGTGATAAAATTGATGTTATGAATATAAGAAAACATGCCACATCATAACTTTAAGGTGTAATGGTTAATGATAAAGTATTAGAAGCATCGAAAGAGATGTATGTTGAGCAAAAATGTCTGATATTTTATAAAACTTTAAAGGAAAATGTTTGAGTGTACCAGTTGGAATACTAAAGGATTACAACAAGTTAAAGGAGAGAAAGTTATGTCAGAAGAAATGAATGACCAAATGTTGGTTCGACGTCAAAAATTACAAGAATTATATGATCTTGGTATAGACCCGTTTGGTTCTAAATTTGACCGTTCAGGTTTATCTAGTGATTTGAAAGAAGATTGGGACCAGTATTCTAAAGAAGAATTGGTAGAAAAAGAAGCGGATAGTCATGTCGCTATAGCTGGACGATTAATGACTAAGCGTGGTAAAGGTAAAGCAGGATTTGCACACGTTCAGGACTTAGCTGGACAAATTCAAATTTACGTTCGTAAAGATCAAGTTGGCGATGACGAATTTGATTTATGGAAAAATGCTGATTTAGGCGATATCGTTGGTGTTGAAGGTGTAATGTTCAAAACAAATACTGGCGAATTATCGGTTAAAGCGAAGAAATTCACGCTACTAACTAAATCATTGCGACCATTACCGGATAAATTCCACGGTTTACAGGATATTGAACAGAGATATCGTCAAAGATATTTAGATTTAATTACGAACGAAGATAGCACTCGTACATTTATTAATCGTAGTAAAATCATTCAAGAAATGCGTAATTATTTAAATAATAAAGGTTTCTTGGAAGTAGAAACACCTATGATGCACCAAATTGCTGGTGGCGCAGCTGCTAGACCATTTGTAACACATCATAATGCATTAGATGCAACGTTATACATGCGTATTGCTATTGAGTTGCATTTGAAACGTTTAATTGTCGGTGGACTTGAAAAAGTATATGAAATTGGTAGAGTATTCCGTAATGAAGGTGTATCAACTAGACATAACCCTGAATTCACAATGATTGAATTATATGAAGCATATGCAGATTATCATGACATTATGGATTTAACAGAATCTATGGTGAGACATATTGCCAATGAAGTATTAGGTTCTGCAAAAGTACAATATAATGGGGAAACGATTGATTTAGAATCTGCATGGACTCGTTTGCATATTGTTGATGCTGTAAAAGAAGCTACTGGTGTAGATTTTTATGAAGTTAAAAGTGATGAAGAAGCTAAAGCTTTAGCTAAAGAACATGGTATTGAAATTAAAGATACAATGAAATATGGTCATATTTTAAATGAATTCTTTGAGCAAAAAGTTGAAGAAACACTTATTCAGCCAACGTTTATCTATGGTCATCCGACTGAAATTTCACCTTTAGCGAAGAAAAATCCTGAAGATCCTAGATTTACTGATCGTTTCGAATTGTTCATTGTAGGTAGAGAGCATGCAAATGCATTTACTGAATTAAATGATCCTATTGATCAAAAAGGTCGTTTTGAAGCGCAACTTGTTGAAAAAGCACAAGGTAATGATGAAGCGCATGAAATGGATGAAGATTACATTGAAGCGTTAGAATATGGTATGCCTCCGACAGGTGGTCTTGGTATCGGGATTGACAGATTAGTTATGTTATTAACTGACTCTCCATCAATCAGAGACGTATTATTATTCCCTTATATGAGACAAAAATAAATGACGTTGATTGTTAGTAAGAGCTCTCGTGTATACAACATGTGTATGCGAGGGTTTTCTTAATTATGGTAATTAGTTCGTGTTTGAATGTTTTTAATAGCAATAGTTAACGATAATGGTGCTATTTTTGACTGTTAAACAAGGTAGTTAGCTGATAGATGAAAATGACGATACGTATATAGAGTAGTTCTGATGAGAAATGTTAACGATAGACATTGAGATATCTTATAACAAAAATTGCTATATTAGTATAATTTATCTTAATCAGCTATAAAAGTACTTTAAAATTGTATAGAATGTGTATGGTTTTGTACATATGTGTATGATAGAATACTAAAAGTGTTATGAATTAGAGAGCACGAGAAATGTCAGTTTTGAAGAATAAAAAAGTTGATTAAAAGTGTTGACTTTATCAATTGAATGAAGTAATATATAAAAGTCGTCAAAAACAGACGAAACACACTAAAAGCTGATGTGACAAAGTTCACAACAAAGTGTAAAATTAACTATTGCGCCTTATTAATTAAGTGTGTATCATAAATAAGTAAGTTATTTTGTCTGGTGACTATAGCAAGGAGGTCACACCTGTTCCCATGCCGAACACAGAAGTTAAGCTCCTTAGCGTCGATGGTAGTCGAACTTACGTTCCGCTAGAGTAGAACGTTGCCAGGCAAATGACAAATCGGAGAATTAGCTCAGCTGGGAGAGCATCTGCCTTACAAGCAGAGGGTCGGCGGTTCGAACCCGTCATTCTCCACCATTTATTCTTACATATAGCCGGCCTAGCTCAATTGGTAGAGCAACTGACTTGTAATCAGTAGGTTGGGGGTTCAAGTCCTCTGGCCGGCACCATCTTTTGAGCCATTAGCTCAGCTGGTAGAGCATCTGACTTTTAATCAGAGGGTCAGAGGTTCGAATCCTCTATGGCTCATTACGATTTAATTTTTATATTTAGCAAAATAATGCAGAAGTAGTTCAGCGGTAGAATACAACCTTGCCAAGGTTGGGGTCGCGGGTTCGAATCCCGTCTTCTGCTCCATTATTTTGCCGGGGTGGCGGAATTGGCAGACGCACAGGACTTAAAATCCTGCGGTGAGAGATCACCGTACCGGTTCGATTCCGGTCCTCGGCACCATTTTAGCGCCCGTAGCTCAATTGGATAGAGCGTTTGACTACGGATCAAGAGGTTATGGGTTCGACTCCTATCGGGCGCGCCATTTTTAAATTAATTGAATAACGGGAAGTAGCTCAGCTTGGTAGAGCACTTGGTTTGGGACCAAGGGGTCGCAGGTTCGAATCCTGTCTTCCCGATTACTTCTTAAATTCCATTTTATGGGGGCTTAGCTCAGCTGGGAGAGCGCCTGCTTTGCACGCAGGAGGTCAGCGGTTCGATCCCGCTAGTCTCCACCATTTATTTTTACACGATGAACATTGAAAACTGAATGACAATATGTCAACGTTAATTCCAAAAAAACGTAACTATAAGTTACAAACATTATTTAGTATTTATGAGCTAATCAAACATCATAATTTTATGGAGAGTTTGATCCT
>NZ_JAFEPJ010000030.1:0-9021 GCF_016893255.1 Staphylococcus sp. GDB20D11A | reverse complement strand
TTTTTACTTTGCAACAGAACCAATATTAGAATATAAAGGATTTACGAATATTGTTAACGTTAGAGGTGGCTATCAACATTTACCAGCATTTTTAAAATAGTTTTCTTCTGCAATAGAACTATAAAAATCCCTCAATCCGAAAATTCAATTCGGATTGAGGGATTTTTTTATAAAGACAATTACGAACTTTGATTATTCATTTGAATTAGTTTTTTATGCTTTTATATCTAAGTAAATATCATTAATCTGTAGTACTTTTTGGATAATTGCTAATGTACCACCTAGCAAAGTTGCAAATTTGACATTAGATGTTAACTTTATTTGAATTTCGTTACGTGAATATTGTTTGAACTGGTTCTTAATTGCTTCTAATATTTCAGGCATTTCATTGAACAATGGACAGTTAATGTAAATTGCATTCGGATTAAACTGGGTGTTTAAATTATGTATTAAAACAGCAATTTTATTTATAAATTGTTCCATTTCTTCAACTACGACTGGATTTTTTTCATTATAAAATTGAATTAATTTGCTAAGCGTCATCTTCTCATTTAGTTGATTACTTAAATTATGCAGTAAAGCTTCTTGTGAAAAAATATCTTCAATCTTATGAAAGATCTCCACATTATCGCTAACTTTTGAGACAAGTGTTTTTCCAATTTCACCCGCTTCCCCATTTGCACCACGATACAATTGATTATTAATAATAAGCCCAGCACCAATACCTTTATGTATACTTAAAGCAATAAGATTATTGTAGGATAAATTATGATTAAAATTACGTTCATATAACGCTGAAAGATTCGCTTCATTTTCAACTACGACTGGAACATTAGTAATTTCTTTTATTTTCTTAGCAATTGAAATTCCTTCAGTTTCATGGAATGGTAAATATGTCACATGCTGCTCATTATCCACAACTCCATGTATAGAAACAGACACACCTAATAGTCCGTTATAAGTATCAAGTTTCTCCTGAATATCAATATGTTTTTTTATTATGCTTAATATACTACTAACCTTTTCATCAGGTAAATCATAAGATTCATGCTTAATGACATTACCATCAAAATAATTGTACATCACTTCAACAGAACTATAAGTTAAATCCAAAGAAATAAAATAACCATAAAGATGATTAACCTTCAGAAGAATAGGTTTTCTACCACCACTCTTCGTGCTATCACCCTCACCAACCTCATTAACAAGAGATTTATACTTTAACTTATTCAAAATACTAGAAATCGTTGCCTTATTAATCTCAAGATTTTTAGATATTTGAGTACGCGAAATATTATGATGGTTATAAATTTCCCTTAGCACTCTTTTTTCATTATCATTTATATTTAAAATATTTTCCATAATTGCCTACCCCATAAGTTATTTTGAATTTAGTTTATAGTTTATCATGTATTTTTATACCAACTATTTTAACATAAATTAAATTAAACCTTAGAACAACTTAAAACCTCACTTAGGTTATCATCTTCGTTCTTTTATTTTTTTATTATTTCAATAAATTACGTATTTCCAATATGACGATTTTTTATGCAAAGTCGTTGTATGTTTTTCAAATTTTTGACATTTATGCAATCTAAATAGCCAATTAGGGAATTTTTAACATTTTTTATTTGTTTGATATTATACTTAATGTATCTTAAATAGAAAGAGGGTATGCATATGGATTTCACTGGTGTTATTACAAGCATTATTGATTTAATCAAGACTTGCATTCAGGCTTTCGGTTAATTTTTTCAACTAAAAAACAGAGGAAATATTCAACGACTTGATTGTTTCCTCTGTTTTCTATGTATTGTTGTAAACACAACAATTTTATTTTTTATTCAATATATTTCTCAATTCTTCTATTTCATCTTGTGATAGATCTTCTTTTTCTACAAAGTTTAAGACAAGTGAATTGAAACCGCCTTTGTATACTTTATTGATAAAGTTTTTAGATGTTTTATATTTTATATCACTTTCTTCTACAAGAGAGTAATATTGAAAAATTTTATTGTCTTTTTTACGATCTATAAATCCCTTTTTATACAATCTCGTTATAAGTGTACGAATGGTTTTTGGACTCCAGTCCTTTTGCATTTGTATTTCTTCTATTATATTATTCGCACTTGCATATTTTTTCATCCAAATGATATTCATAACTTCCCATTCTGCAGATGATATTTCATACGTTTTATTATCCATTATATTAACTCCATTTCTTTTAAAATACGCTCAGAAATTTGTTGTGCTTTTTCGCCATTCGCATTGTCTTCGCCTTTTAAATGTGTAGCAAAATAATACGTATTATCTTTCGTTTCAACATAACCTACGAACCATCCATTTGCTTCTTTGTGATTCACGATTCCTGTTCCAGTTTTACCTACATATTTATAAGTATCTTTTTGTTTCAAAGTCATACTATTTTCAACTTTTTCAATAGCCTTATTATCAAAATGCATGTTATGTTGTTTCATATTTTTCAACAAATTAACCTGTTCTATTGCAGAAATTTTTAATGAAGATTCATTCCAATAATTTTCATTCCCTGATATTTCTTCATTACCATATTCAATTAGATCTAAATAAGATTTAACCTCATCTTGTCTTAAATGTTTGTTTAAATTTTCGTAATACCAATTTACTGAATATTTCATTGAAGAATTTAAATTTTGATCTTGGTTCCATTCTTTAAATGGATATTGATGTTTATCCCATTGTTGTTCAGTATGATTTAATGAGAGTAAATTTTGGTCGAATGCCATTAACGCTAAATAAATTTTGTAAGTAGAATTAGGTGAATATCGTTGTTTACTTTCTGGTTCATTATAAATAGAATAAGCTTGCTCCCGTTCATTATAAAGCACAAAACTTCCATCAAATCCTTTGAAATACGGAGCTAGTTGATTTAATTTTTTATATGATACATTTGTTTCATATTTGTCTTGTTGAACATGTGCAGATAGTAACGGTGCTTGTATTAAAAGCGATATACTACATACAATATACGCAACAATACGCTTGTTTCGATTAGGTTTAGGCATTGAATCATAAAGTGCAATATACTTAACACGTTCTTTAATATTTGAATTAAAACCTAGTAAATATTGTGCTGCCACATTATTTATGTGCTGAGATTTTAAAATAGAGCATTTTAATATCGATTCACCATAACGTATATGTTCATGGCGATTCAAAATTTTTAAAACGTTTCTATCACATACTTTTTCACAGTCATTGTCCATCATTGTTTTACTTATATATAGTGCAGGATTAAACCAGAATATCATTTTAAAAACAACATAAAGCTGGTTGAATATTAAGTCATGACTTTTCACATGTGATAGTTCATGTAGAATAATATATTCAATTTCTTTGTCATTCATGGTTTCGACTACGACAGTTGGTAGTACAATTTGGGATTTCACTAAACCAAATACCATCGGATTATCAATGTTTGAACTATAACTAATTGTTATATGCTTTTTGTAGAACTGCATCTTACTTTGACATACTTTAAGTCGTTCATTAAGATATGACGATTCCAATGACGAACTTTTAATAACATCAATTTGTCGGAATGCCTTAATCATATAAAATAAGCACAACAAACTACCAAATACCCATATCAAAAGAATCATATACGTTATATTTGAGGTCTCAAACTGATTAACATTAATTGCTAAGTCTTTCGTAACAGATGATTGTTGACCATCTAACATATGACTAACCGAAGAAGTCGTGTCAGATACATTTCGATTCATCATATCTTTTGAAAATGTAAAATTCGATATTTTGTAAAATGGTATTAATGGAATTAACGTGGAGACGAGCACTAATAACCAAATCTTATGTGACATAATATTTTGAGTATATTTTATATAGAGCATTCTCACTAAAAAAATTACACATATCGTGAGCAATGAACTGATTATACTTAACATTAAAAAAGATGATAACACCTTCTACACCTCCATATCACAAAAATTATAACATTATTTTGACATAAATACTACATTTGTAATATACTACAAATGTAGTCTTATATAAGGAGGATATTGATGAAAAAGATAAAAATTGTTCCACTTATTTTAATAGTTGTAGTTGTCGGGTTTGGTATATATTTTTATGCTTCAAAAGATAAAGAAATTAATAATACTATTGATGCAATTGAAGATAAAAATTTCAAACAAGTTTATAAAGATAGCAGTTATATTTCTAAAAGCGATAATGGTGAAGTAGAAATGACTGAACGTCCGATAAAAATATATAATAGTTTAGGCGTTAAAGATATAAACATTCAGGATCGTAAAATAAAAAAAGTATCTAAAAATAAAAAACGAGTAGATGCTCAATATAAAATTAAAACAAACTACGGTAACATTGATCGCAACGTTCAATTTAATTTTGTTAAAGAAGATGGTATGTGGAAGTTAGATTGGGATCATAGCGTCATTATTCCAGGAATGCAGAAAGACCAAAGCATACATATTGAAAATTTAAAATCAGAACGTGGTAAAATTTTAGACCGAAACAATGTGGAATTGGCCAATACAGGAACAGCATATGAGATAGGCATCGTTCCAAAGAATGTATCTAAAAAAGATTATAAAGCAATCGCTAAAGAACTAAGTATTTCTGAAGACTATATCAAACAACAAATGGATCAAAATTGGGTACAAGATGATACCTTCGTTCCACTTAAAACCGTTAAAAAAATGGATGAATATTTAAGTGATTTCGCAAAAAAATTTCATCTTACAACTAATGAAACAGAAAGTCGTAACTATCCTCTAGAAAAAGCGACTTCACATCTATTAGGTTATGTTGGTCCCATTAACTCTGAAGAATTAAAACAAAAAGAATATAAAGGCTATAAAGATGATGCAGTTATTGGTAAAAAGGGACTCGAAAAACTTTACGATAAAAAGCTCCAACATGAAGATGGCTATCGTGTCACAATCGTTGACGATAATAGCAATACAATCGCACATACATTAATAGAGAAAAAGAAAAAAGATGGCAAAGATATTCAACTAACTATTGATGCTAAAGTTCAAAAGAGTATTTATAACAACATGAAAAATGATTATGGCTCAGGTACTGCTATCCACCCTCAAACAGGTGAATTATTAGCACTTGTAAGCACACCTTCATATGACGTCTATCCATTTATGTATGGCATGAGTAACGAAGAATATAATAAATTAACCGAAGATAAAAAAGAACCTCTGCTCAACAAGTTCCAGATTACAACTTCACCAGGTTCAACTCAAAAAATATTAACAGCAATGATTGGGTTAAATAACAAAACATTAGACGATAAAACAAGTTATAAAATCGATGGTAAAGGTTGGCAAAAAGATAAATCTTGGGGTGGTTACAACGTTACAAGATATGAAGTGGTAAATGGTAATATCGACTTAAAACAAGCAATAGAATCATCAGATAACATTTTCTTTGCTAGAGTAGCACTCGAATTAGGCAGTAAGAAATTTGAAAAAGGCATGAAAAAACTAGGTGTTGGTGAAGATATACCAAGTGATTATCCATTTTATAATGCTCAAATTTCAAACAAAAATTTAGATAATGAAATATTATTAGCTGATTCAGGTTACGGACAAGGTGAAATACTGATTAACCCAGTACAGATCCTTTCAATCTATAGCGCATTAGAAAATAATGGCAATATTAACGCACCTCACTTATTAAAAGACACGAAAAACAAAGTTTGGAAGAAAAATATTATTTCCAAAGAAAATATCAATCTATTAACTGATGGTATGCAACAAGTCGTAAATAAAACACATAAAGAAGATATTTATAGATCTTATGCAAACTTAATTGGCAAATCCGGTACTGCAGAACTCAAAATGAAACAAGGAGAAACAGGCAGACAAATTGGGTGGTTTATATCATATGATAAAGATAATCCAAACATGATGATGGCTATTAATGTTAAAGATGTACAAGATAAAGGAATGGCTAGCTACAATGCCAAAATCTCAGGTAAAGTGTATGATGAGCTATATGAGAACGGTAATAAAAAATACGATATAGATGAATAACAAAACAGTGAAGCAATCCGTAACGATGGTTGCTTCACTGTTTTATTATGAATTATTAATAAGTGCTGTTACTTCTCCCTTAAATACAATTTCTTCATTTTCATTGTATGTTGAAAGTGACACTGTAACGAGTCCATTTTCTTTTTTTATGGATTTCTTATTTGTAATTTCAGCGATAACGTACAATGTATTACCTGGGTATACAGGTTTAATAAATTTAACGTTATTCATTTGTGTTCCTGCTACAACTTCTTCTCCGTATTTACCTTCTTCTACCCATAATTTAAATGATATTGAAAGTGTATGCATGCCAGATGCAATGATACCTTTAAATCTACTTTGTTCTGCTTTTTCTTTATCTATATGCATATATTGAGGATCAAAAGTTGTTGCAAATTGGATAATTTCTTCTTCTGTAATATGAAGGCTTTTTGTTTTGAATGTTTCTCCTACTATAAAATCATCGTATTTCATATATGTCTCTCTTTCTTATTCAAATTAATTTTTTAGTATGTAACATGTTAAAGGTAAGTCTACCGTCACTGAAACGTAAGACTCACCTCTAACTTTCTATTGAGACAAATGCACCATTTTATCTGCATTGTCTGTAAAGATACCATCAACTCCCCAATTAGCAAGTTGGTTTGCACGTGCTGGTTTGTTTACAGTCCATACGTTCAATTCATAACCCGCTTCTTTTACCATTTTTACTTTTGCTTTAGTAAGTTTGGCATCTTCAGTGTTTACTATTTTAGCATTACAGTAATCTAAAAGTGTTCTCCAGTCTTCACGAAACGAAGTTGTATGGAATATAACTGCTCTGTTATATTGTGGCATGATTTCTTCTGCAAGTTTAACAAGCACAACATTAAAGCTTGAAATGAGCACTTCTTGATTCTGATTTAAGTTTGTTAATTGTTCTTCCACTTGCTTAACCATACTTTTAGAAAGTGCTAGTCCATTCGGTCCAGTAATACCTTTTAATTCTACATTTAAATTCATATTATATTCATTTGCTATTTTTACTACATCATCGAAAGTTGGCAAATGTTCATCTTTGAATTTTTCACCAAACCAAGATCCTGCAGAAGCATCTTTAATTTCATCATAATTCAATTCAGTTATTTCCCCGGACATATTTGTAGTCCGTTCTAAATAATCATCATGAATGATAATCAGTTGTTCATCTTTTGTAATTGCAACATCTAACTCCAACCAGTTTATACCTTCTACTTCTGAAGCAGCTTTAAATGATGCAATTGTATTTTCCGGAGCTTTACTAGGTAATCCTCTATGTCCATATACAGTTAGCATATTACCTCTCCTTGCATTTTTATTTTTTTAATTAACGTAACTGTATTATCACATTAATCGCACTTTTATTTCCATTAAAAAGAGATGAATATCATAAATAAAGAAGTCGATAGATTCGTATTGATTATGGAGTTAATCTACGTCTCATCTCATTTTTAAAAAATCATTTATGTCCCAAGCTCCATTTTGTAATCAAGTCTAGTTTTTCTGTACCCCTTATCTGCAATTTTACTTAGGATTGCTTTTAACTTACCCCTTATCTGCAATTTTACTGAGAACTGCTTTTAACGCACCTCTTATCTGCAATTTTGCCTAGAACTGCTTTTAACGTACCTCTTATCTGCAATTTTACTGAGAACTGCTTTTAACTTACCCCTTATCAGCAATTTTGCATGGAATTGCTTTTAACGTACCTCTTATCTGCAATTTTACTGAGAACTGCTTTTAACAAACCTCTTATCTGCAATTTTACTTAGAACTGCTTTTAACGTACCTCTTATCTGTAATTTTACTGAGAACTGCTTTTAACAAACCTCTTATCTGCAATTTTACTTAGAACTGCTTTTAACAAACCTCTTATCTGCAATTTTACTTAGAATTGCTTTTACTATTCCTCTTATTAGTATAATCTCAGTAAGAATGCGTATAAAAATGAAAATTACAACCGATTTTGTAAGTGCTGACGCCTGAGGGAATAGTATGTGCGAGAGACTAATGGCTCGAGCCATACCCCTAGGCAAGCATGCACGTACAAAATCGTAAGATAAAAAAATAAGCATATCACTGTAAACTTTAAAAAATCAGTTTAGTGATATGCTTATTTATTTCGAGTTAGGATTTATGTCCCAAGCTCATCAAGCACAATCGGCCACTAGTTTATTTCTCTATCTTATATGTTCTGATATGGTCTTCTATACTGTATAAGTATACTTTTGAATATGGATCTTGTGTCAATTCACGTTCGAAATCAAATTCTTGATTATCAAATCTGTTAAAGAATGTTTCGTATTCTTCGACTGATAATTGCTCTCTAGATTCTAGCATATTTAAGTGTTTCTCTTTATCTAATGCTTTGTCATATCCTTTAACGATTGAACCACTAAAGATTTCTCCTACTGCTCCTGAACCATAACTAAATAGACATACTTTCTCTTCTGGTTGGAATGTGTGGTTCTGTAATAACGAAATTAAACTTAAGTATAATGATCCTGTATAAATGTTACCAACATCTCTATTCCATAATACGGTTCTGTTGCAAAGTTGAATTTATAGTATAATTTTAACAAAAAGGAGTCTTCTGTATGAACTATTTCAGATATAAACAATTTAACAAGGATGTTATCACTGTAGCCGTTGGCTACTATCTAAGATATACATTGAGTTATCGTGATATATCTGAAATATTAAGGGAACGTGGTGTAAACGTTCATCATTCAACGGTCTACCGTTGGGTTCAAGAATATGCCCCAATTTTGTATCAAATTTGGAAGAAAAAGCATAAAAAAGCTTATTACAAATGGCGTATTGATGAGACGTACATCAAAATAAAAGGAAAATGGAGCTATTTCTATCGTGCCCTTGATGCAGAGGGACATACCTTAGATATTTGGTTGCGTAAGCAACGAGATAATCATTCAGC